>JAEXXS010000519.1 GCA_023451915.1 Pseudomonadota bacterium
CCAACACACCCGCCCAGTCGCTGCTGGTTGAAAACGGTCGCATCAAGGGTGTGGTTACACATCGCGGCACGATTGAAGCCGATTATGTGGTGATTTGCGCTGGTCTCTGGGGACGCCTGATTGCCGAAATGGTTGGTGAAGACCTGCCCGTCATGCCGATCGACCATCCTCTGACCTTCTTCGGCCCTTATAATGAATTTGAAGGCACGGGGAAGGAAATCGGCTGGCCGCTGATGCGCGATCAGGGCAATTCGGCCTATATGCGCGATACCGGCGATCCGAAAACTGCCGAAGGCGGCCAGATCGAATGGGGCTATTACGAAGAGACCAATCCCCGCCTCTGCCACCCGCGCGATCTTCTGGAAAAGCACGAAGCGCGCCTTTCGCCATCGCAGCGCGACCTCGATATGGAGCAGATTCTGGAGCCTCTCGAGCGCGCCATTGAACTGACCCCGATCCTCGGCGAGCTTGGCTATAATGAGAGCCACTCCTTCAACGGCTTCCTGCAAGTCACCACCGATGGCGGCCCCTCCATGGGTGAAAGTCAGAAGGTGCGTGGTCTTTGGTATGCGGTCGCAATCTGGGTCAAGGACGGCCCCGGCATGGGCAAGCTCATTGCCGACTGGATGACCGACGGTCGCACATCCATCGACCATCACGCCATCGACTATTCCCGTTTCTACCCGCACCAGATGACCGAGCAGTTCATCTGGGATCGCTGCACAGAAACGGCAATGAAGGTCTATAATCCGGCGGTGCATCCCCGTGAGCCTTTCTCCAAGGGCCGCAATATCCGCCGCTCACCTTTCTATGAGCGCGAAGTGGCGCTTGGCGGCTATTTCATGGAACTGGGCGGCTGGGAGCGTGCGCATGGCTATGCCGCCAATGAGCATCTGCTGGAAAAATACGGCGACCGCGTACCCGTGCGCGAAAACGAATGGGACAACCGCCATTTCTGGCGTGTTTCGAATGCCGAACATCTCGAACTGACCGAAAATTGCGGCATCATTAATCTCTCGCATTTTGCGATGTACGATATTGAAGGTCCCGACCATGTCGAGCTGATGGAATGGCTCTGCGCGGCCAAGATTGGCGGCGACGCCAATATCGGCAAGGGCATCTATACCCACTTCCTCGATGATGAAGGCATGGTGCGCGCCGACTTCACGGCAATCCGCATGACGGACCGCATTCGCATGATCAACGGCGCCGATGCTGGCCCGCGCGATTTCCATTACATGCGCCGCGTGGCCGAGGATAAGGGCTTTGACGTCACCATCACCGATGTGACGGAGAAATATGTCACCATCGGCATATGGGGCCCGAATGCCCGCGAAAACCTCAAGAAGGTTGTCGAAAATCCGGAAGGGCTCGACGCCGAAAACTTCCCCTTTGCGGCGATCAAACCGATCAGGATTGCGGGCAAGGACGTTACCGCCTTCCGCATTTCCTATGTCGGCGAACAGGGCTGGGAACTGCATATGCGCTACGAAGACGGCCTCGCCGTCTGGGATGCACTGCGCTCCACCGGCACGATTGCCGTTGGCGTTGAAACCTATGCCAATACGCGTCGTATGGAGAAAAGCCTGCGCCTTCAAAATGCCGACCTGCTGACGGAGTATAATCTCCTTGAGGCCGATCTGGCTCGCCCGAAGGTCAAGGAAGCCGATTTCCGCGGCAAGGCCAAGCATGTCGAATACCGGGCCCGCGAGCATCAGCCCGCCATGCTCTGCACGCTCATTATGACCGATAATGTCGATGCGAAGGGTGTCGCCCGCTATCCTGTCGGCATCATGCCGGTCATGGACCCGGAAACCGGCAAAACGCTGGTCGACGCACTGGGCCGCCGTTCGTTTACCACATCGGTGGCTTTCGGCCCCACCATCGGCAAGAATATCGCGCTTGCTTATCTGCCCTGGAGCTATTGCCAGGAAGGCCGCAAGCTGACCGTCGAATATTTCGGCGAAACCTATCCGGTTGAAGTGGCCTCCATTGGCTACAAGCCGCTTTACGACCCGGAAAATCTCAAGCCGCGCAGCTGATCCAAGGGTGAGACCAATAAAAAGCCGGGCTAAAATGCCCGGCTTTTTCGATTCAACAGTTTGGCGATCTTATTTCAGCGTGGCCTTGCCGCCGGTAATGGTGATCGTCTCATCACCCGTCAGCGCTTCGCGGTCGCCATTGGGAAAGGTCACGAAGCAGCCGGATGCACAGAAATCAACCGTATCGCCGGGCGCTACAACCATTTCGCGCTTGGACGCGCCTTCGGTGACCACGATGGTCTGCGCGGCGCTGTCCTTGTTGGAAATCTTGGCGGCATAGGAACCGCCCATGGAAGCTGCAAGCGTAATGACTGCGCCAAGAGCGATCGTCGCAAACTTTTTGATCTGAATACCGTTCATGTCGTTTCGGCGTTTCCACCGCTCCCGCTGCTACCACCCTGATGGAGGCAAGCCTTGCTTCCATCCTCGAAGAACGACCCGCCGTTCATAGCTCTTTTATAGATGGACAAAACTGAACTGCAACTGAACGACGCGTTCATTAGCACTACAGTTGCAAATTCGTCAGGCCGCGGCGAAAAGAGTGATTTTTGAGTACCGGAGCGGAGCGTACATAGAAGTACGTGAGCACCGGAACGCAGAAAATTGCTCTTTGCAGTCCGGCATCACGAAGAATGCAACTGCAGTGCTAGGCTTTATCGTCATTGTCGTCTGCAGCCTTCGCCTTCTCTTCACGCGCTTTCTTTTTCGGCGCAGCTGGCGGCACCTTCTGCACGATTTCCGAAAGCTTTTCGATTTCCGGCAGGCCCAGCACCAGATCGGTTGAAGACGAGGACAGGTGCAGCCCCTCTTCATGGAATCGCTCCACGATCTGAAACCGCAGTTCGTTCTTGATGCCGCCGGTCGAGGTGATATCCGCGACATGGGCATAGATATCGAACACCATCAGCGAGTCGGTCATGCTTTGAAAAGCGACGAACGGTTCCGGATTCTTGAGAATGGAGGGGTGGCTGCGCACGATATCCAGCAAGAGCGTATGCACCCGCCGTGGGTCTTCCGTATAGGAAGCCTGCACGTTGATATCGATGCGGCCAAGCTTGTTGCGATGCGTCCAGTTGCCGACATTGCCGTTGATCAGCGTCGAGTTCGGAACGATGATGGATTGCTTCTGGAAGGTTTCCACTTCCGTTGCGCGCACGCTGATCTTCTTCACGATGCCGCTGACCGTGCCCGCTTCCACCCAGTCGCCAACCTTGAACGGACGCTCCGCCAGAAGAATGAGACCGGAAACGAAGTTCTGGACGATATTCTGGAGACCAAAACCGATACCGAGAGAAAGACCACCGGCGATCAGCGCCAGATTGGACATATTGAACCCGGCCGCTGAAACGCCCATCAGCGCGGCGAGACAGAGCCCGACATATCCGACCACCGTACGGATCGAGTTGCGCACGCCGGAATCGACGCGGCCTCTCGCCATGACGCTGTTGTCGAGCCAGTTCTGGAACCAGCGCGTAAGCAGATATCCGATGACAAACAGCAGAATGCCGGTGAGCAGCCCCATCAGCGAAACCGACATATTGCCGATTTCAAAGCCGGTCATCAGTTTGAAGAAGGCATTTTTCAGCTCGGCCCACTGGAAACCGAGTTGCATCAACACCAGCGGAATGCCGATCAGCGCCACGACCAGATTGATGAGAATGCCCGCAACAAGCCCCAGCTGGTCGAGCGTCGCATCATCGAAGTGGAAACGCTCGCGCAAGCTCGCGCCGACTTTGCTTGACGCAAATGCCTGTTCTTCGGAAATGGC
>JAEXXS010000017.1 GCA_023451915.1 Pseudomonadota bacterium
AGAAGGCGATGGCAGCCACCATCATGCGGATGATCGGATCGGTGCGGATCTTGTCCCATGCGCCCGAAAGCGTCATCAGGCCGTTGATCATGCCGCCCCAGGACGGCATCCACAGCATGATCGAGAACACCATGCCCAGCGTCTGCGCCCAGTCGGGCAGGGCGGTATAATGCAGGTGGTGCGGACCGGCCCAGATATAGAGGAAGATCAGCGACCAGAAGTGGATGATCGACAGGCGGTAGGAATAGACCGGACGGTTCGCCTGCTTCGGCACGAAATAATACATCATGCCGAGGAACGAGGTGGTCAGGAAGAAGCCGACGGCATTGTGGCCGTACCACCATTGCGTCAACGCATCCTGAACGCCCGAGAAGGCGGAATAGCTCTTGGTGCCAAGGAAGGAGACCGGCACGGCAAGGTTATTGACGATATGCAGCATGGCGATGGTGATGATGAAGCCGAGGAAGAACCAGTTGGCCACATAGATATGCGGCTCCTTGCGCTTCAGCACGGTGCCGAGGAACACGACCAGATAGGCGACCCAGACGATGGTCAGCCAGATGTCGACATACCATTCCGGCTCGGCATATTCCCGGCTCTGCGTGATGCCGAGCAGATAGCCGGTGGCGGCCATGACGATGAAAAGCTGGTAGCCCCAGAACACGAACCAGGCCAGATCGCCGCCGAACAGGCGGGCGCGGCAGGTGCGCTGCACCACATAGAAGGATGTGGTGATGAGGGCGGTGCCGCAGAAGGCGAAAATGACGGCGGACGTGTGCAGCGGGCGCACGCGGCCGAAGTTCAGCCATGGTTCCAGATTGAGATCCGGAAAAGCAAGCTGGGCTGCGATAACGACGCCGACGAGGAAACCGACAACGCCCCAGAACACCGTGGCGATCAGGCCGTAGCGGATAGGGCCATCCATATAGACAGATTGATCCGCCTTTTTCGGCGCCAGGCCATAATCGGCGTTGCGCAACAGAAGAATGGTGAAAATGGCGAGCACGACGAACAGAATCCACATATGGGTTCTGAACAGCTCGTCATGGGAAAATCCGGCCAGAAGCACGGCAAAAAGCGCTCCCAGACCGGATAGGACTGTTCCAGCGGCGTAGTTCATGAAATCCCCTCGCAGCGCGTAACGAAGACCGCCCGTGAGGGGCAGTTGTAGCGACAGGGTTTCTATCGGCGCTCGGTGGCATAGTGTCATTGATCCTAATCAACGACGATTTTCTAGGGAGGGAAGTGGTCTGGAGGGCTATGTCACCGGGACGGTCAGCGTGGCGCGAAGCCCGCCATCAGGACGGTTGGCCAGCGCAAAACTGCCGCCCATCCGCGTGACCGCCATTTGCACGATGGCCAGCCCAAGGCCGCTGCCATTGTCCTGCCGGTGCTTGCCGCGGAAGAAGCGTTCGGTGACATGCGGCATTTCAGCATCGGGAATGCCGGGGCCGCTGTCTTCGACGATCAGCGTAAGGCGGCTGGCCGTGACAGTAAAGCCGCAGCGCACCACACCATCCGCCGGGGAATGCAGCACCGCGTTTTCAATCAGGTTGCGCGCGGCAAGTGTGAAGAGATGCGGGAACGCCATCTGCACGAGCGGCATGCCTTCCAGCAATTCGATGGCGACACCGCGTTGTGCGCCGAGCATGCGCATATCGGTGGCGATGGTGTGCAGCAGTTTGCAGGCCGGTTCCGGTGTCGGCGTTTCGGTTTCGTCGGATGTTTCAAGCGCTGCAAGATCGAGCAGCTGGCCGACCAGCCTGCTGGTGCGGTCAACACCCGCCGCAATCTGGCGCACCGCATTGGCGCGCACGGCTTCGTCCCTGGCGCTTTCGGCGATCTGCGCCTGTGTCTTCAGACCGGCGAGCGGCGTCTTCAGCTCATGGGCGGCGAAGATCGCGAAGTTGCGCTCGCGCTCGCGCGCTTCCTCGACGCGGTGGAAAAGCCCGTTCAGCGCGGTTACCGCAGGCGCGATTTCCTTGGGCAGATTGTCTTCCGGCAACGGGCGCAAATCCTGCGCCTGCCGTTTCGACAGCACGGCTGCAAGGCTGCTCAAGGGTTTAAGCCCGCGCCGCACGCAAAGCCAGATCATGCCCGCCAGCAGCGGCAGCACCAGAAGGGCAGGCACGGCCAGCCCGGTCACCACATTGCGGACCAGCCTTTCACGAACATAGAGACTGTCGCCGACCATCACGCGCAGACCAAGCTGCGTGTTTTCAACGGCGAACACCCGCCAGCGCTCGCCAGCGACAACCGTGTTGGAAAAGCCGTTGGCCACATTGGTCAGCCGCGTGACAGGCGCGCTTTCCGAACGCCCCACCAGCTTGCCGTCCAGCGCCCAGATCTGGCAGAAAAGCTGCCGGTCATAATCGGAAAATTCCGGCATGGGTTTCAGCGAAAGCTGGCCGCCGTCGCCATCCGGGCCGACTTCCACGCGGTGATCGCTCAACAGCGAATTGACCATGCGCGCGGCTTCCATCAGGCGCGCATCCAGCACCTTTTCCAGCTGGGCCTGGGTGGTGATATGGATCCACACCACGGCAACCAGCCAGACAAGGCAAGTCACGCCAATCAGAATGCCGGTCAGGCGGCCCCGGATCGATCTCATGCGCAGGCCCCCGCCAGACGGTAGCCGACACCGCGCACGGTCTCGATGAAATCGGAGCCAAGTTTGGAGCGCAGGTGGTGGACATGCACCTCCACCGCATTGCTCTCCACTTCCTCCTGCCAGCCATAAAGCGCTTCTTCCAGCGATGATTTGGAAAGCGTCGCATTGGGGCGCTCCATCAGC
>JAEXXS010000062.1 GCA_023451915.1 Pseudomonadota bacterium
GTGCCGCCATAGGATTTGCTGACTTGGCTTATTTCGATCAACGTGCATTTCCCCTGACAAGAAGGATAATGAAGACGAGACCGCCCAGGAATTCGATGATGACGCTGAGCGCGGTATTGAAGGCAAAGGCGCGTTCGAGAATGGTCTGACCGCCGACAATGCAGATGATGGCCAGAAGAACGGCAATCGGCAAAACGACGCGATGTTTCCCAGAGCCTGCCAGCATATAAGCGAGGTTGGCGACCAAAAGGCCGAAGAAGGTGATCGGTCCGACAAGCGCGGTCGAAACGGCGACAAGCACCGTGACCATCAGCAAGATGAGCCGTACCACACGGCGGTGATCGACACCAAGGTTGATCGCAGGCTCGCGCCCAAGCGCCAGCACGTCGAAGACATGCATCAGCCGCCAGCCAGTGAGCGACACGGCGGCCACGATAATCGCCGAGAGTATGAGAATATCGGCGTTGATCGTGTTGAAGCTGGCAAAGAACCGGTCCTGCAAGACGGCGAACAGGTCGGGATCGAGCATGCGCTGCATGAGGTTGGACAGACTGCGGAAGAACACGCCGCATATAATGCCGACCAGCATCACGAGATGCAGGCTGCGCGCCGCACCGGAAAACAGCCAATAATAGAGCGAACCGGCAAACAGCACCATCACCACGGTTTCGGTGAGAAAGCGTATATTGGGTCCGATCCAGTCGACATGCACCGCGCCGAAGAAAAAGACGACGACCGTCTGGATCAGAATATAGAGCGCATCGAAGCCCATGATGGAGGGCGTCAGAATGCGATTGTTGGTGACGGTCTGGAACAGCACGGTCGAAACGGCGATTGCATAGGCCACCAGCACCATGGCCGCCAGTTTTGTGCCGCGAAAGGACAGGATGAATGACCAGCTGCCCTTTGCGCCGATCGTCATGAAGGCGATGGCGGCAAGAAGGGCAATCACGCCGAGAAGGGGGATGAGGATTGCGGGCCGTCTAAGCAAGGCGCGAACCCCGCCGCAACAACAGATAGAGGAAGATGACGCTGCCCACGACACCCATCATCGTCCCGATGGGGATTTCATAGGGAAAGCGGATCAGGCGACCGGCAATATCGCAGGCAAGCACCAGACCCGCACCGAGAACTGCGATCCACGGCAAAGCGCGGCGCATATTGTCGCCGATGAACATGCTAACGACATTGGGCACGATCAGACCGAGAAACGGGATCATGCCGACGGTGACGACGACCGACGCGCTGACCATCGATACGATGACGAGGCCGAGCGTCACCACGCGGCGATAATTGAGGCCGAGATTGGTGGTGAAATCTTCACCCAGCCCCGCAACGGTAAACCGGTCGGCGGCGATATAGGCAACGATGGTGAGCGCGAAGGCGATCCACAGCAACTCGTAACGTCCGCGCAGCACGCCGGAAAAGTCGCCAGTCGTCCACGAATTGAGCGATTGCAGGAGATCGAAGCGATAGGCGATGAAAGTGGTGATGGCGCTGACAACGCCGCCGAGCATGATGCCGACCAGCGGAACAACCAGCACGGAGCGAAGCGGAATGCTGCGCAGGATGCGCAGAAACAGCGCCGTTCCCGCCACTGCGGTTGCCGAGGCGACCAGCATCTTGACGAGGACAGGCGCTTCAGGCGCGAAAAGAATAACCAGAAGAATGCCAAGGCTGGCGGATTCGACGGTTCCCGCTGTTGAGGGCTCGACGAATCGATTGCGGGTCAGCATCTGCATGATCATGCCTGCAACGGCCATCGACATGCCCGCCAGCACAATGGCGATGGTGCGCGGAATGCGGCTGACAAGCAGCAGTTCAAGCGCGCTGCCGGGGCCATCATTCGCGCTTTCACCGGGGTAAATCAGCGTGTGCAGCGAGACGTCGCCGACCCCGATAAACAGGCTGATGACAGCCAGTACGGCGACAACACCTATAGCTGCGGCTAAACCTTTCACGCTTTGTCCTGTTCTCTTGCCTTGTCATGCATCGGGCTGTCCGGCATGGCGGACAGCCCGGGTGACTGGGTCAGAAAGTGCCTGACGTTTACTTCGCCTTGTCGAAGACTTCCGACAATTGGTCGATCGTGCCGTGCAGGCCATTGAGGCCGCCACCGACGAGATACCAGTTCTGTGACTTCAGATAGACGACCTGGTCTTTCTTCGCGGCCGTGGTCTGGCGAACAAGATCATTGTCGAGATCCTGCTTGGCGGAGTTGCCTTCGCGACCGATGGCGGCGTCGCGGTCGATCACGAACAGCCAGTCGGGATTGGTCTTGAGAATGAATTCCTGGCTGATCGGCTGGCCGTGATTGCCCTTAGTGGTGAGGTCTTTTGCGGCAGGCGTCACGCCATAGGCGTCATGCAGCATGCCAAAGCGCGAGCCGGGACCATAGGCGCTCATCTTGCCGCCGGTGGTGAGGATCAGAAGACCTGTGCCCTTGCCAGCTGTCTTCTGCTTCAGCGCGGCCACATCGGCGTTGAGCTTTTCGATTTCGGCCTTGGCTTCCGCTTCCTTGCCGAAAATCTGGCCGAGCGTTTCAACATTGGCTTCCGTGCCGCCGATGAGGTCCTTCGACGAAACCGTCAGATCGATGGTTGGAGCAATCTTTGCAAGTTCGGGATATTTGGCTGCCGAACGACCACCGACAATGATGAGATCCGGCTCGGCGGCATTGATGGCTTCGTAGTCAGGCTCGAACAGCGTGCCGACCTTTGGATAGTCGTCAGACTGGTACTTTTTGAGGAAGTCCGGGGCAGTGACCAATGTCGGCACACCGGAAACCTTAACGCCGAGGCGGTCGAGATTGTCGAGCGTCGCGAGATCAAGCACGATCACCTTGGCTGGGGACGCAGGCACTGCCGTTTCACCCTGCGCATGTTTGACGGTGATGTCGGCAGCGCTGGCGACCGAGGCCAGAGAAAGAGCCACGACGGCTGCGCCACAGAGGCGGGCGACATGTTGGCCGAAATTCAGCATGATGCATAATCCTTTCGTCAATCCTGTGCTTTATAGTCCAGTTTTCCGCAGGTCCAACCCCGGCGGAAGAAAAACTATCAATTGTCTGTGTGTTCGGGCTTCTTGCCGAGCAGAATGAAATCCAGGCTGTCCTTCACCGTCAGCGGGATCATCGAGCCGTGGCCCTCATCGGCGAAGCGGTGGAACGCTGTTTCCAATTGCGGCAACTGCTCCAGTTCCTTGTAGACATCTACGCCCGAAGGGCCGCCGCGCAGCTTGCGCATGCGCTGAATGTCGTCAGCAGATTGACCGGGACGCGAACCGCGCTTGCCCGAGGTTTCCATCAGCAGGCGCAGCGGCTGCGGAGCCGATTTGAACGAGGAGATGAAGCGATCCTTGTCCGACAGGATCGAATGTCCATCCCACCAGATCGATGGGTCGGCGGCGCTGTAGATCTGGAAGGAATTGGTGTGATTGAACAGCGCATAGAGCGTGAAAAGCCCGCCCAGCGAATGGCCGAACAGCGCCTGCTTGCGCTTGTCTATGACGAAACGCTTCTCGATTTCAGGCTTCACCTTTGCTTCGATGAAAGTGAAGAAGGCATCGCGACCACCGGTTTTTGGCTGGTCTGCGGGGTCTGGCGTCAGCTGGTCGGTGGTTGGTGATGTCAGATCGAAATAGCGCAGGCGCACGATTTCATCCGGATCGTCAGTCGGATAACCGATACCGACCAGAACGGCTTTGAGTTCTTTGTTCTTCACCATTTCAGCGGCGGCTAGCGGCAGCATGCGGTTGCCGTCGACCATATAGATGACGGGATAGCCGTCTGCGGGAGCCGCTTCAGCGGGCGCTGCGGTGAAAATGCGATAGGATATGCCGTTGGATTCCATGTCGAAGAAAGCGCGCACAGGTTTTGCTGCCTGAACCGTGGAGGCAAAAATCATGCTGCCGAGCATCAGGCACATCGTCTTCTTTATGTTTTTCAGAGCGCTCATCGGGCATCCATTCAATCGAAAAAATGACGCCAGCCAAACGAAAGGCTGGCGTCATATGGAGTCAGATCAGAAGCGGGAGGTCATGCTGACCCAAAGGCGACGGCCATCGACAACCGTGTTGAACTCATCGACATCGATCTGCTTGTCGAAGATGTTGTAGATGGCTGCGTTGAAGGTCACGTTCTCGCTGAAGTCATAGGAACCGCCGAGATCGACCGTCGCATAGGGCTTGTATTTGCGCGCCAGAACGGTCTTTCCGTCTGCCGCATAGATCGGCGTTCCAGCTGTCCCGATACGTGCGCCGGCATTGGTTTCCTCGCCATGATAGTTGGCGGCGGCCCATGCCTTCAGCCCGTCGACCGGGGTGATCCAGTCGCCGCGCAGGCTCGCCATATGCTTCGGCGTGCGGGCCAGCGGCAGACCAGCATAGGTGCCGGTCTTCTGTTCCGAGTCCGTATAGGTGTAGTTACCGCGAAGGGTGATTGTGTCGGTCGCTTCCCAGTTGAAGGTCAGCTCGACGCCCTGCATGACAGCCTCATCGATATTGAAGGCATACCACAGACGGTAGTTCGGATCTTCGCTCCAGCGGACCGGATTGCCATTGCTGTCGGTAACAAGCGCGTTGGAAATCTTGTCCTTGAAGTCCGTGTAGAAATAGGTCGCGCCGAGACGAAGACCGGTCTGGTTGTCCCACAACACGCTGGCTTCGTAGCTGGTGCTCTTTTCCGGTTCCAGATTTGGGTCGCCAATGATGACGCCGCACGTGCCGGTCGGGCCGTAGGAGCAGCCGCCGCCGCCCGTCGTATAGGCATAGCCCGGCGCAATGGTGCGGATGTCAGGGGCCTTGAAGCCGGTCGAAATGCCGCCCTTGAAGGTGATCTGGTCGGTTGCGTGCCACACCGCATAGCCGCGGGGGCTGAGATGCGAACCATAGACCTCGTGGTCATCCATGCGCAGGCCGCCGGTCAGCGAGAAGTCGGGCGTCAGCCACCATTCGTCTTCGGCGAAGAGCGCCCATTGGCGCACGCTGAATTCTTCATCCAGTCCGGTGCGGCGTCCCGGATTTTGGTCGGTCAGGACCGTATCCATGAACTGGCCGCCGGTGACGAGCGTGTGATTGCCGTAAAGTTCGAACGGCGTGGTGAACTTGCCGTCCAGAATGGAATTCTTCACGTGGGGTGAGCGGAGATTTTCCTCGTAGCTCTGGGACTTGTTGTTCCAGTTGAAGTTGGTCCGCTCCGACCATTCCTGCATGAAGGAGAATTCCGACGTCGTCGGGCCCCAGCGGCCCGTATGGCTGATCGACCAGTGGTCGCGGTCATTATAGTTGTAGGAATCGACAGCCGACGCGGTCTTCTCTGTCGTATTGCCAACCGTGCTGTCGCGGCGCAGGCGCGTCTTGCCGAGTTCCAGCTGAATATCGTGATCCTTGTTCGGGGTCCATGTAATACGCCCGGTAATGTCGACATCCTGCTGCTCGGGCGTGCCGCTGACGATCTTGTCTTCTTGGCGCTTCAGGCCGCGTCCCCAGAGCTGCACACCGATAAGGTCCGGCACAAGCGGTCCTGTTATGTAATAGGAGCCCTGAAGCGAGTTGCCGTATTTGGAATGCTGCTGGGCAATGCCGTCCACCGTGAACGAGCCGCTCCACTTGTCCGACACTTTTTTAGTGATGATGTTGATGACGCCGCCCATCGCATCCGAACCATAGAGCGACGACATCGGGCCACGGATGACTTCAATGCGCTCGATGGCGTTTGCAGGCGGAAGGAAGCTTTGCTCGAAGCCCGAATTGCCATTGGTGCGGGCATCGCGAGTGCTCTGGCGCTTGCCGTCGACAAGCAGAAGCGTATACGAGCCGGGAAGGCCGCGAATATAAATGTCGCGCTCGGCGGCAGGGCCAGTTACGGCCACACCCTGCACGTCCTTCAGCGCGTCGGTCAGGTCGCGATATGCGCCCTTTTCAAGCTCTTCGCCCGGTACGACAGTGATGCTGGCAGGCGCATCGGTGATGTTCTGCTCAAAGCCCGTCGCCGTCACCACGATCTGCTTCAGCTTGACTGTGCCGTCCGATGCGGCTGCGGCATCCTCTTCAACTTCCGCAGCCTTTTCAGTCGTATTGGCTGCCTGTGCGAATGCGTGGGTTTCGCTGAACAGAAGGGCGGTTGAAAGAAACGTCCCTGCGAGGATCGCTCTGGATAGAAGCTTTCTCCCGGTCATCTGCCTGCCTTGCGCGCCGACGACACACAAGCCCCAAAACAAGCTGGTCATTTTCACCACCGTCTAAAGTTGAGTTTTCTACTCTCCTTATGTATTGCAATAAGATGAGGTCAATCATCATGTTTTAGAAACTTTCCAAGTTTCAAAAAACGCAACTGACGAGGGCAGACAAAGGCGATGGCGGACAGGCGTGCGAACGGGCGGGCAAACAGCGCAAAGCTCGTCGAAAAGGCCGAAAGCGACAGTGCGAATCTGCGCCTTGGCCAATTGCGACTGCTGATTGCGCTCGATGCGCTTCTTGTGGAAGGCAGTGTCGGTGGCGCGGCCAGGCAGATGGGCTTGAGCATTCCGGCCATGAGCCGTCTGCTCGGCCAGATTCGCGAACATTTCGATGATCCGATTTTTGTCCGCTCCGGTCGCGCGATGATCGCGACGCCAAAGGCCGAAGCATTGCGCGGGCGCTTGCGGCGTCTGGCCAATGAAGCCGATGCCTTGATGAAGCCCGATGCCGAAAATGCGCATGTGTCGGCCTGCACGGGCCACCATGCTGGCCACCATGGATGGAACCGCAGCGCCATCGTCACCCCGCCGCCGCTGACCATTCGCAAGGTGACGGATTTGGAGAACCATCCCTCGGCGGAATACACCGCCGCCCAGTTCGCCGATATCCAGAGCGAGAACGACCCGACGCGGCGACTGGCCAAATATATTGCTGTCGTTGGCCGCAAGGCGGGACATACCCGCCCGCTGGAAATGCATGAGGCGGAAGACGCCTTTACGACCATCTTTGTAGGCGAAGCCGATCCGATGCAGATCAGTGCGCTCCTGCGCTTGATCCACTATCGCGGGCTGACCGCGCCGGAGCTTGCGGGCATGGCGCGGGCATCTGCGCGGTTTTATGCAGCGGGCACGAGTATCAACACGCCCGCGCTGGACTGGCCCGCCTATCTGTCTCCGAATTCAGCACAGTCGCCATGGTTCATGCTCTCGGCATTGCTGGTCGCGCGCGCCGGATATCCGGTGCTGATGCATGGCAGTTGCGGGGTCGGCGAACTGTCCGGCAAACTGGAGATTGCGGCGGAAGCGATCAGCCTGCCGATTGCTACGTCGCATGAACTCGCGGAAAGCGCGCTCAGAGCCCATGGCATATGCTTCATGCCGATGGCGGGTTTTGCCCCGCAGGTGCAGGCGCTGCTGGCACTTTATCCGCTGTTTGAATCGCGTTCGCCGGTGAACAGTCTTGTGCACCTCTTGAACCCCATGGGGCTGAAATCGTCATTTCTCGGCGTATCCCAGCCCGCTTATCGCGAATTACACCGCGATGCCGCCGTGCTGCTCGACATGCAGTCGGTTTCGGTCGTCTCGACCAGCCGTGATGTGGCGGAACTCGTTCCGCACCGCAGGCACACAATATATCGTTACGTGCATGGGCAATCGAGCGCCTTGCAACTGCCGACGCTTTCGAAGGAGAGCAGCGACAAGCATTCAAGCCTCAGTTCGTTTGAATATTGGCGTAGCGTTTGGACGGGTGCGGCCATCGACAAACGCGCCGAAAGCACGGTCATTGCGACTGCGGCCATGGCGATGATGACGGCCACTGCCGCTGATAATGACAGCTATGATGCGTTTCACCAGAAGGCCGCCGACATGTGGCGCAGCCGCCATTCCGGCAATAGCTGAGTGGTAGTGTTTGAATCAAAAAGCGGCAGGCCGTAGCGAAAATGGTGATTTCGAGAACCGGAGCGGAGCGTACTTAAAGGTACGTGAGCACCGGAAGCGCAGAAATTGCCATTTGCAGCCCGGCATGGCGACTTTTGGATCAAACAACTAGGGGTTAACCCCAATATCGGGAGCACATCCTCCATTCTATTATCCCCCTGTCAAGCAAATGGGGAGGATTTGCCGGAGGAGCGATACGTGCGAACTGATCGGCCAGGTTCTGGCATCCGTTCCGCCACGACCCAGCCGTCCAGCGTCCTTTCAAGCTGACTCACCGCACCACCGCTTAAGGCGTGCAGCGCGCGTATCCGCGCGCCGGTCAAGCCTCCCCATTTGGCGTCTGGTGCGGCGACCTGAGGAAGATCAGAAAGGACCCACTATGTCCAAGAAGAAATGCGCGATCATTGGTTCCGGCAATATTGGTACGGATTTGATGATCAAGGTGATGCGCACGTCGAAGAATATCGAGATGGGCGCAATGGTCGGCATCGATCCGAATTCGGATGGTCTGGCACGCGCCGCCCGGCTCGGCGTGCCGGTCACCC
This sequence comes from Pseudomonadota bacterium, assembly GCA_023451915.1. The sequence continues at coordinate 8,441 of JAEXXS010000062.1, forward strand.
ATGAAGGCATCGACGGGCTGATGCGTATGCCGGAATATCGCGATATTGATATCGTGTTTGATGCCACCTCGGCCAAAGCTCATCTTCACAATGACGCGCTGTTGCAGAAAGACGGCAAAAAGGTCATTGACCTGACACCTGCCGCCATCGGCCCCTTCACCATTCCCGCCATCAATGGCGACGCCAATATCGATGAGCCGAACGTCAACATGGTCACATGCGGCGGTCAGGCAACGATCCCGATGGTCTATGCCGTCAGGCGCGCAACCGACCGCGTGGTCTATGGCGAAATCGTCGCTTCAATCTCGTCGCGCTCGGCTGGTCCCGGCACCCGCGCCAATATCGATGAATTTACCGAAACCACGTCGAAGGCGATCCGCGAGCTGGGCGGTGCCGAACGCGGCAAGGCGCTGATTATTCTCAACCCTGCCGAACCGCCGCTCATCATGCGCGATACGGTGTTTGTCCTGTCGCAAGGCGGCAGCCGTGAAGCCATCGAGGCTTCGATTGCCGAAATGGTCAATACGGTCCAGGCCTATGTGCCGGGCTATCGCCTGAAGCAGAAGGTTCAGTTCGAAGTCATCGGCGATAATGCGCCGGTTCGCGTGCCGGGCATCGGGCTGGTATCGGGTCTCAAGACGACGATCCTGCTCGAAGTCGAAGGCGCGGCCCATTATCTGCCAGCCTATGCCGGCAATCTCGACATCATGACATCCGCTGCATTGGTCACTGCCGATCATTGGGCAGCAAAAGCGCTTGCCAAGGAGGCTGCATAATGGCCCGCTCCAATCCCGATAAGCTCTATGTTCAGGATGTCACGCTGCGCGACGGCATGCATTCGATCCGCCATCAATATACGCTGAAAGATGTCGTCGCCATCGCAAAGGCGCTGGATGCCGCCAAGGTGGACGCGATTGAAATCACCCATGGTGACGGCCTTGCCGGTTCGACCTTCAATTACGGTTTCGGCCTGCGTGACGATGTCGAATGGATCGGCGCCGTTGCCGACGCCTGCGAACATGCCCGCGTCACCGTGCTGCTCATTCCGGGCATTGGCACGGTGCATGATCTGAAGGAAGCCTACAATGCCGGTGCACGCTCGGTTCGCGTTGCGACCCATTGCACCGAGGCCGACGTATCGCGCCAGCATATCGAGGCTGCGCGTGATCTCGGCATGGACACGATCGGCTTCCTGATGATGTCGCACATGGCCGAGCCGGAAAAGCTGGTCGAACAGGCGACGCTGATGGAAAGCTATGGCGCGGAATGCGTCTATGTCACCGACTCCGCAGGCGCGCTGTTGCCCGAGCAATATACGCTGCGCGTCAAGGCGCTGCGCGATGCGCTGCGTCCTGAAACCGAAATCGGCGTTCACACCCACCACAATCTGACGCTTGGTGTTGCCAATGCCGTTGCCGGTATCGAGGCGGGCGCTGTTCGCGTTGATGCATCGCTGGCAGGCATGGGAGCAGGGGCTGGCAATGCGCCGCTTGAAGGTCTGATCGCTGTTCTCAACCGCAAGGGCATCGATACGGGCTGCGACCTCTATGGCCTGATGGATGCTGCCGACGATCTGGTGCGTCCGTTGCAGGACCGTCCGGTGCGGGTGGACCGTGAAAGCCTCTCGCTCGGCTATGCGGGTGTCTATTCGAGCTTCCTGCGTCATGCGGAAAACGCCTCGAAACTTTATGGCGTCGATACGCGCGAAATCCTCATCGAACTTGGCAAGCGCCGCATGGTCGGCGGCCAGGAAGACATGATCATCGACGTGGCGCTCGACATTCTCAAAAACAAGGCCGCGTAAAGCGGCCCACTCAGGAGGAAATGCTATGACCGTCTTGGAGGGCGCGGCTTCTGCACGCGTAGAAAAAGACACTTTGATTACCGATGGCGACCGCCGTCGCGCGCTGATCGGCAGCGCGGTTGGCAGCACCATCGAATGGTATGACTACTTCCTTTATGGCACCATGTCGGCCATCGTGTTCGGAAAGCTGTTCTTTCCGTCCGACGATCCGGTGACCAGCCAGCTTCTGGCGCTTGCCTCCTTCGCGCTGGCCTTCCTGATCCGCCCCATTGGCGGCATCGTGTTCAGCCATATCGGCGACCGTATCGGACGTAAGAAGACGCTCGTCATCACGCTTTCCATCATGGGCATATCGACGGTGCTGATCGGTCTGATGCCGACCTATGCCACCATTGGCGTCTGGGCGCCGATCCTCCTGACGCTCCTGCGTTTGTTGCAGGGCCTGGCGCTGGGCGGCGAATGGGGCGGTGGCGTGCTTCTGGCGGTGGAATATTCCCCGCGTCAAAAGCGCGGCTTCTATGGCGCGGTGCCGCAGACCGGCGCATTGTTTGGTCTGGCGCTCGGCAATCTGGTGACATCCGGTCTTGCGCTCGGCTTCACGGAAGAAGCGTTCCTGTCCTATGGCTGGCGCATTCCGTTCGTGCTTTCCATCGTGCTGGTCGCCATCGGCATGTGGATCCGCAACGCCGTTGACGAAACCCCATCCTTCAAGCGTGTGGCTGCGGCCAATACCGCCAAGAAGGTGCCGCTGGTCGAAACGCTGACCAAGCATTGGCGCGCGGTTCTGATCGTCATCGGCGCGAAGTTCATCGAAACCTCGACTTTCTTCCTGTTCGCAACCTTCACGGTTTCCTATCTGGTGGGCCTCGGTTTCGAGCGCGTCCATGCTCTCAATTCCGTGCTGATCGCGGCATTGATCGCCGTTCCGGTCATGCTCTATTTCGGCAGCCTGTCCGACCGTATCGGTCGTAAGAAGGTGTTCCTGCTCGGCACGGTAGCCATGGTCATCTATACGGTGCCTTACTTCTGGCTGCTCAATCAGGGCTCCTGGGTCGTGGCAACGCTTGCCGTGGTGATCGGCTTCGCCATTATCTGGTCGACCTATGGTTCGGTGCTCGGCACGTTCTTTGCTGAAAGCTTCCCCGCAGATGTCCGCTATACCGGCGTTTCGCTCGGCTATCAGGTGGGCGCAGCCATCGTCGGCGGTCCGCTGCCGCTGATCGCAACCGCTCTGCTGGCCAAGTATAATGGCAGCTATCTGCCGATTGCTGTGTTCATCGCGGCTTGCGGCGTCATCTCGTTGATCGCGGTGGCCTGCACAACCGACAGAAGCGGTCAGCATCTGGACGACTGATCCTGACCTGCAAAAATAAATGGAGCCGGCTTACGCCGGCTTCTTTTTTGCGCTTTCGCTAAAAGATAGTTTCTGACGCACCAGCTCCGCCACATTCGTCACCTGCATCTTTTCCATCACGCGGCTGCGATGCACCTCAACGGTCTTGATGCTGATATCCATCAGATCGGCGATCTGCTTGTTGAGCTTTCCCGCCACAATATATTCCAGCACTTCTTTCTCGCGCTGCGTCAGGCTTTCATAGCGGCGAGCAAAATCATCCGCCTGCTGACGCAGCCGTGCATTTTCCCGCGCCCTGGCGAGACAGAATTCGATCCGCTCCAGCACATATTGATCGTCGAGCGGTTTTTCGATGAAATCCACCACCCCGTCGCGAAAGGCCGTGACGGCCATCGGCACGTCACCATGGCCAGTGACGATGATCGTCGGCAGCTCGACGCCAAGCGCCTGCAGGCGGCGGTGCAGCTCCAGACCGGTTATGCCCGACATGCGCACATCGGCGATCACGCAGCCGGACATATCCGGCGATGCGATATTCAGAAAGGCTTCCGCCGAATCGAAAGCGCGAACGGTATATTGGCTTGATTCCAGCAGCCAGACGAGCGAATCGCGAAAGGCTTCGTCGTCATCGATGACATAGACCGCTTCGCTCATGCTGCATTTACCTGACGGGCGCCGCTGACAGGCAGCGTGAAATGAAAGGAGGTGCCGCCTTCCGGATTTGGTTCCGCCCAAAGCCTCCCCCGATGAAACTCCATGATCGAGCGGCAGATATTGAGCCCGACACCCATGCCTTCGGCCTTGGTTGTATAGAACGTGTCGAATATCTTGTCGAAATCGCCTTCTGCGATACCCTGCCCGAAATCCAGCACCGTCGTTACCACCTCTTGCCCGTCAGGACTGATTCTGGCCGAAACGATGATATCGCGCCGTGGCGCGGGCACGGCTGACGTGGCCTCGATGGCGTTTCGCAACAGGTTGAACACGACCTGTTCGATCATTACGCGGTCGGCCAGCACGGTCGGCAAGTCTTTCGCAATATCGACCTTGATCTTGAAACCGCGCCTGCGCGATTCGATCTCGGCGATGGATGCGGTCTCCTCGACAATCTCCCGCAATATTTGCGGCTGCGGGGTCGGCTCGCTGCGGCGCAGAAAATCGCGAATGCGCGACACGATGCCGGATGCGCGGCTTGCCTGCCGGGACGCTTTCTTCATGGCGTCAAGCAAGGCTGCGCGGTCGTCGCTGCCTGCCTCCAGCCGCCGCACCGATCCCATGCAATAATTGCTGACTGCGGCAAGCGGCTGGTTCAACTCATGCGCAAGACTCACGGCCATTTCACCCATGGAAATCAGCCTCGCTGTCTGTTCGAGACGCAAGGCGCTGTCGCGCTCGAAGGCAAGTGCGGCCTCGCGTTCGGCTTGCGCCTTTGCTTCCTGCTCGCGCAGCTTTGCTTGCAGAATCTCGAATTCCTGGCCGGTTTTCTTGAATATTTCCACGGCGCGCGCGATATCGCCAATCTCGTCGCGGCGATCCTGATCCTTGACCGTCAAATCATATTTGCGGCGGGTAAGCTGGCCGATGACCGCTGTCAGTCGCCCGAGCGGACGCGTGATGCTGCGCGACAGGAGTATCAGAAGCGCCGTGGTGACAACGGCAATCGTGGCGAGAATGCCGCCAGCGCGTAGCAGCACGGCCTTGGTCTCACTATCCACATCTTCCAGATAGATGCCGGTCGCGATAAACCACTGCCATGGCTCGAAGGGCATGACATAGGCCATTTTCTCGCCGCTTACATTCGTATTGGGCTTGGTGAATTCATAGCGCACCACGCCGCCGCCGGCCTTGGCGGTATCGACCTGCATCTGCACATAATGACGGCCTTCGGAATCGACCAATGTGGATGCGTCCGTGCCTTCCAGATCGGGCCGGATCGGCAGAAGCACGGAATTGCCGTCGAAATCGTCAATGAAGAAATATTCGTCATTGGCATAGCGCAGCTTGCGCAGGGTTTCGACGGCATTGTGCTTGGCCTCAGCTTCGCTGATCTCGCCACCCTGGAAGCGGTCATATTCTTCCTGAATGATCTTGCGGCCGATTTCCGTCAGATTGCGAACCATGGTGACACGGTCATCAATCATCTGTTCGCGCAGCGCATGCACCGTCACGGCGGCCATGACCAGCAAGCCGATCAGGCTGACAAGGCTCGACAGAAGAAGTTTGGAACCGATACCCAATTTGATTCTCATGATGAAAACAGTGCTGGCGCCGACATATGTGTTCGCGCTGCTCTTTATCGTAATGTCACTGTTGCAATCATCAAGCGGTGATTTTCCCACGCCGGGGTCTATCAACTTTGTGTCATTTGCCCTAGATCATCCAGGAATACGATACAGATTATCAGCCGTTGTCGTTGAAATGCCGCGACAACCAAATATGACGGGTTCCAGCCTGTTTGCAGTGGACGCCTCCCCATTTGCCACGCGACAGGCCAGCTGGTTGCATTTCTGAAGGGCCTAAAATGGAAAAAGCAGATATCGGAATGGTCGGTCTTGGCGTGATGGGTTCCAACCTGGCGCTGAACATAGCCGAGAAAGGCTACACGGTGGCTGTCTATGATCGTGACGAGCCGGTGCTGAAAGCGTTCCTCGAAAAAGCCGGTCCGCTGCGGGACAAGATTATCCCTTGCGCCACTTTCGAAGAACTGGCGGAAAACACGCGCAAGCCGCGCCCGTTTATTTTCCTCATCAAGGCAGGCGCGCCCGTAGATGCCGAAACGACCCGCCTCAAGGCGCTTCTTGAGAAGGGCGATATCATGATCGATGCGGGCAATTCCGATTATCGTGACACGGTCCGTCGCCTCAAGGCGCTTGGCCCGAACGATCCGACCTTTGTTGGCATGGGCGTTTCCGGTGGTGCGGAAGGCGCACGCCATGGCCCGTCAATGATGGTGGGCGGAACGCCGGAAGCCTATGAGCGCATCGCGCCGATCCTTCTTGCCGCCGCCGCGAAATATAAGGGCGAGCCGTGCTGTGCGCTGGTCGGTCCCGACGGCGCTGGCCATTTCGTCAAGACAATCCATAACGGTATCGAATATGCCGACATGCAGATGATCGCTGAAATCTACGGCATCCTGCGCGATGGTCTCAGCCTGTCGGCTCCGGCCATCGGCGATGTGTTCGAAAAATGGAATTCCGGTCCGCTCGATTCCTATCTGATTGAGATCACGGCGAAGGTGTTGAAGACCACCGATCCGGAAAGCGGCAAGGCGATGGTCGATATGATCCTCGACGAAGCCGGACAGAAGGGCACCGGACGCTGGGCCGCCATCGAAGCACAGATGCTGGGCGTTCCGGCAACGGCGATCGAAGCCGCAGTCGCCGCGCGTTCGCTTTCGTCGCTCAAGACTGAGCGCGAAGAGGCCGCGAGCATCTACAAGCCTGCGCCACGCACGCTTGACGTTGCGGATCACACCAAGTTCCTTGCCGATCTGGAACAGGCGCTGCTTGCCGGTAAGATCGCGGCCTATGCGCAGGGCTTTGCCGTGATGGAAGCGGCGTCGAAAGAGCATGGCTGGAACATTCCGCTCGCCACCACAGCCCGCATCTGGCGCGCCGGCTGCATCATCCGTTCGGAATTGCTGGACGATATCGCCCAAGCTTTCGAGGGAAATGAAAGCCGCAATCTTCTGCTGGCTCCGGCTTTTGTGGAGCGTATGCAAAAGGCATCCAAGGGCTTGCGGAATATCGTTTCCAAAGCTGCGCTTGCTGGTCTGCCGGTTCCCGCACTTGCTTCGGCGCTCAACTATTTCGACAGCTATACGCAACCGCTCGGGACGGCCAATCTCATTCAGGGCCAGCGCGATTTCTTCGGTTCGCATGGTTTCAAGCGCATCGACAAGGATGGCGATTTCCACGGTCCTTGGGGCGAGTGATCGCGTCCTTTTCCCACTGCATTAACAAAAGCGCCCAGATGGGCGGCTTTTTGTTTGGGGCAACACTTGGTCAAGTTGCATCGAGATAGGGCTTCAACGGCATATCGTCATGCGTGGGGACGGTTTGCCGCTCGATCATGTGATGAATGCGGGGAGGGCTGTCGCCGCGATGCAGATCATCAAGATGCTTCGCGATTTCAGCATCAGCATGGGTCAGCCGCTGGCTGTGACGGATATATTCGATCCAGGTCGGTACGTGATAGCTTTCCGTCCAGATGCGCGGGTTTTCCAGATCGCGCAACAACACCCATTGTTTTGCGCCGTCGCGAATTCTGGTGCGCCGCCGCAGCGCCATTGTGGCGAGGAATTCCGGCACGTCTTTCTGGTCGATGAAATAATCGACCATCACCATGATGGGTCCGCTGCGTGCGCGCAGGTCGAGTTGCAGCTGCGGTTCGCTGAAGGCATTGGTCGGATCGAGGTTCAGCGATTCGAAATTCGGTTGGCGCAAGACGAAGCCGAGCAGCCCGCCGACGATCAGTACGGCGCTCGCGATAAACAGCGCGCCCGAAACGCTTTGCAAATCGGCCAGTTCACCCCAGACCCAGCTGCCCAAGGCCATGCCGCCGAAGGTCGCCGTCTGGTAAAGCGACAAGGCGCGACCAACGACCCAACGCGGGGTTGAAAGCTGCACGGTCACATTGAACAGCGAGAAAGCCTGCACCCAGGCCATGCCGGCTGGCATCAGCAGAAGGCAGCTCAGCCACACCCGGTTGCTCATGGCGAGGAAGAAGCAGCTGACGGCGAGCGCGAAGAACGCGCCACGGATCACCCATTCATTACTGAGAATATCGCGCACCCGCCCGATCAAAAGCGCGCCGCAGATGGCGCCGAACCCGAAAAAGCCCAGCATAATGCCATAGGTGATGGCGGTGCCCTGCACCTGATCGCGTGCAACGAGCGGCAGGAGCGCCAGAATCACCACGGCGCTAAAGCCGAAAGCGAACGAACGCACCATCACCTTCAACAGATTGGGCGACATGGTTACGTAGCGAAAACCTGCCGACATGGCGCTGCCGAAGGATTCGCGCGGCAGCGGGTTGCGCGGCGTCACTTTCTTCCAGCGGAAAAGCGCGAAGATCAGAGCGAAATAACAGAACACGTTAAAGAGAAAGGCAAAGGCCGCACCAGCCGTCGCCACGATGATGCCGCCAATGGCTGGGCCGATACTGCGCATGAGATTATAGCTCATGCTGTTGAGCGCCACCGCCCCCGGCAGATGAGCACGGGGAACAATGTCGCCCATCGAAGCCTGCCAGGAAGGATTATAGAGTGCGCCGCCGCATCCGATCAGAAATGTGAGGCTGAGCAACAGCCAGGGCGTCAGTACATTGGAATAAGCGAACAGCGCTAGCAGGGCGGAAAAGCAGAGCATCATCATCTGCGCGATCAGCATAATGCGTCGGCGGTCGTAATTGTCCGCCAAAGCTCCGGCGGCGAGCGAGAAGATCATCACCGGCAGGGTCATCGATGCTTGAACCAGCGCCACCATCCCATGGGATGTGGTCAGACTGGTCATCAACCAACCAGCGGCGACGCCTTCGATCAGTCCTCCCAGATTCGAGACCAATGTTGCCGACCACAGCGAGCGGAACGTCCGGGATTGAAAGGATTCGAGCGGAGAGGCGCTTTTGGGCATGGCGTTTTCTGCATCTACAGGCTTGTCTCCGGCCCCCAGGAAGAGAACATGGAGAAAGCGCATCGGCGGGATGCAAACCAAGGTATAATGAATTGCCCGCTACGGGAACAAGCGAGTACGGTTTCGGCTATCACTGAACAAAACAGGATGAAATATCCCGTCGCTCTAGCGCTCGGCCGTTGAAGCGAGCGATCGCTGACGCTCTTCCTTATATATCTTGCCAGGCACGACACTATCCGCGCCTTGCAGAATCGCCTGTTCAAATTGGTGAATAAGGGGTAAATTTCAGCCTTTCTTCCTGTGGAAAAGAAAATCGCTTTTTTCGCGAGACCTGTGTTGACAGTTTGGGAGTGTGGGGCCTATATAGCGCCACAACGAGGGCGGCGACGCTGCTAGCGGCAGGTTGCTTCGTCCTTGAGTTCTGGTGAAAGCGGTTGACGGATTGTTGGCTGACGAGTAGGTGGGGCGGCTGGAACTGGGTGCAAATCTGGTTTTGGAATTGAGAGAGTTACGGTTGATAAGATTGTGATTTTCTTGAAAAAAACGGGTTGACAGGCTGAACGGTCTGGACTAGAAGCCCGACACCGCTGAGGCGGGGCGCTTGAGAGA
>JAEXXS010000128.1 GCA_023451915.1 Pseudomonadota bacterium
GTGAAATCGATCGTGACACCATCACGCCGGAAAGCCACACCATCGACGATCTGGGCATCGACAGCCTCGACTTCCTCGACATCGTCTTCGCTATCGACAAGGCTTTCGGCATCAAGATTCCGCTTGAGCAGTGGACGCAGGAAGTGAACGAAGGCAAGGTTCCGACCGAAGAATACTTCGTTTTGAAGAATCTCTGCGCCAAGATCGACGAGCTGGTTGCGGCCAAGAAGGCCTGAGCTCGCTGAAAAATTGACGGTATTGAAGGGTGGACAGCAATGTTCGCCCTGATTCCGTTTCTGGAGCGCAAGATAGTTCTCGAATAGACCTTGGCCTCATCACGGCAGAACCGGACCCATGCAGAACAATAAAGTCGTCATCACCGGCATCGGCATCATTTCATCACTCGGCGAAGGCGCTGAAGTGCATTGGAACGCTTTTTCGACACCAGGCAGCGAACCGCGCCTCGAAAGAGAAGCCTTTGCCCCCTACACTGTCCATCCACTCGGCGAAGTCGACTGGAGCCTGCAGATTCCAAAGCGCGGCGACCAGCGCCAGATGGAAACCTGGCAGCGGCTCGGCACCTATGCCGCAGGTCTCGCTTTGCAGGATGCAGGCATGAAGGACGATGAAGCTCTCTGCGCGACCATGGATATGGTTGTGGGCGCGGGTGGCGGCGAACGTGACATTACCGTCGATATGCAGATTCTCGAAGAAGGCCGCCGGTTTGCAGATCGGGGCAACAATCGCGGTGTGATGCTGAACGAGAAGCTCTCGACCGAACTGCGCCCAACCCTGTTTCTGGCGCAGCTTTCCAACCTGCTCGCTGGCAATATTTCCATCGTGCACAAGGTAACGGGGTCTTCGCGCACCTTCATGGGCGAAGAAGGCTCGGGCATTTCGGCCATCGAAACAGCCGCCGCCCGTATCCGCACCGGACAGAGCACCCATGCCCTGGTGGGTGGCTCCTATAATGCCGAACATTTCGACATGATTCTCGGTCATGAGCTCGGCGGACTGCTCAAGCATGACGGCTGGGCTCCGCTCTGGGAGCGCGAAGGCTCGGCTGGCGGCGGCATGATCTCGGGCTCCGGCGGTGTGTTCCTCGTTCTCGAAAACGCCGAACATGCCGCAAAGCGCGGCGCACGCGCCTATGCGGAAGTGGCGGGAATCGCGGCCACGCAAATCCGCCGTGAACGCGACGATCTTGCAAAGACCCTTCGCGAGCTCGTTCTTGAAGCCAATGGCGGCAAGGAGCCTCTCTATGTGGTTTCCGGCGCATCAGGCGCACATGAAGCGACCAAGGCCGAAAAATCCGTATTGGATGGCTTTTCCGCAGCCTATCGCGGCGTATCCGGCCTGACCGGACATTTGCGCGAAGCACAATTCCCGCTGGCGCTGGCGCTGGCCGCCATTTCTGTCTGGAAGGGTGAGGCTTTTGCACCGTTAGACGCTTCGGAAAAGGCCGCTGAAGGAAAAATCAGCGAAGCCGTCGTCACCACTGTCGGAGCAACGCGCGCCGAAGGCGCCGCAAAGCTGGTGAGAGCATAAGATGACCAAATATACAGACCATCTGGGCCGCCCTATCGTCGCCATTACGGGCGCAGGCGTTGTTTCCTCGCTCGGACAGGGCAAGGAAGATAACTGGGCCGCGCTGACCGGCGGTGTTTCCGGCATTCACAGCATTACTCGTTTTCCGCTGGAAAATCTGAACACACGCTTTGCCGGCACGGTCGATTTCCTGCCTGAAAGCGAAGTCGGTGCTTCTGCCCTGTCGGAAAAGCTGGCACGTCTGGCCGGGGAAGAGGCGCTTGCCCAATCCGGCCTTTCGACGACCAATTTTGGCGGCCCGCTTTTTCTCGCCGCTCCTCCGGTTGAACTCGACTGGAAAAGCCGCTTTGCGCTTGATGCAAGCGTGAAGAACGAAGGCCCGGCCAGCTATCCGCTGCTGCTCGAAGCATGCCGTCGCGTGCGTCACGAGGCGCTCTTCAACACGACGCAGTTTGGTTATATTGCCGAGCGTCTCTCGGAAGCCTTTGGCACGCGTGGCCTACCGATCACGCTTTCTACCGCCTGCGCTTCGGGTGCAACGGCGATCCAGCTCGGCGTTGAAGCCATTCGCCGTGGCGAAAGCGACCATGTTCTGGCGATTGGCACCGATGGTTCCGTTTCGGCGGAAGCACTCATCCGCTTCTCGCTGCTTTCCGCACTCTCCACCCAGAATGAAAAGCCGGAAAAGGCCTCAAAGCCTTTTTCCAAGGACCGCGACGGCTTTGCCATGGCCGAAGGTTCCGGTGCTCTCGTTATGGAATCGCTCGAAAGCGCTGTCGCCCGTGGTGCAAAAGTGCTCGGCATTCTGGCTGGTTGCGGCGAAAAGGCTGACGATTTCCACCGCACCCGTTCCAAGCCGGATGCATCGCCTGCCATTGGCACGGTGCGCGCCGCCCTTGCCGATGCGGGCCTGACCGAAGACCAGATTTCCTACGTCAACGCACACGGCACTTCGACGCCGGAAAACGACAAGATGGAATATCTGGCGCTTTCGTCCGTGTTCGGTGACCGCATCGAATCCATCCCGGTTTCGTCCAACAAGTCGATGATCGGCCATACGCTGAC
>JAEXXS010000195.1 GCA_023451915.1 Pseudomonadota bacterium
AGAGCTGACTCCACGCTCTTACACGGACGCTTGCAGTGGCGCGTCATGAGGTAAGAGATGAATATTGCAGCAGCAATCGCCAATTTTGGCGCGCGCTTTGGCGCGCATATGCGTTCCGCCGCCTACGCAACCGCTTCCAGCGGACAAATCACGGATCATCATCTGCATGAAGCGAAAGCCAGCGCGGACAAGGCCGAAGAAACCGCTCCTCGGCTAACCACGATCTGGTATGTCAATCCTGAAAACGGACGCGTGGAATGCCGGTGGACAAAGGACCCCGAGGAAATCGCACGTTACAGGTCCGCGCCAATGCTGGAGCGTTTAGGCCTCCTGCTCGCTGCGGGACAACAAAACCGAACGTCAACCTGGGCACATTGATGAGTAATCTTGCTCAATCGTTTGTGCTTTCAGCCGGAGTGGCTTGTCTCATAGTCGGCACCCTTGCCCGTTTCTGGCTTTTGGGGTCGTGGGTATCAAGCCACGACAGCGATAATAACCAGTATGCCTTTTCAGATGAGGAACTAGACCATGGACGATGACCCCAGTAGGTCCGCTCGGTTATCGCCGGTAGCGCTAATCGAGCAGGCCTTTCACGATCTCGACAAGAAAACGAACCGGAAGTCGCTTCGACGGTGCGGCAGGGCTTTGCACAACCCTTAATGGGTCAGCATGTCAACGCTCGTGCCAGACGTGGCGGCATGAGGATAACGACATGAACGCCATACTCAAACAGCCTGTATCTGCAACGGCATGCAAGGACGACAGGAAACTGTCGATGCGCGCTGTGCGCGAGGCGCAAAACAGCGTTGATACGACGCTTGCAAATTTCAAGACGAACATCAACGGTCTGACTGAGACTGAGGCGAAACACCGCCTTATCAAAGACGGACTCAATCATGTGGCGCATGAAAAACGCCCGCATGCGTTGGTGCAGTTTCTGCTAGCCTTCAAAAACCCTTTCATTGCCGTATTGGTAATGCTTGCGGCTATCTCGTCCGTTACGGATATTATTCTACCGCTGCGCAACGGGGAAGATCCGGAATATACCGGTGTGGCCATTATTCTGACGATGGTTTTCCTCAGCGCCTTGCTACGTTTCTGGCAGGAATTTCGCTCGGGCAAAGCGGCGGAAGCGCTGAAGGCCATGGTGCGCACGACGGCAACAGTGTTGCGCCGTCAGGCAAGCGGAAACGCACAAGGCGTGGAAGCGAAGCTGGTCGAAGTTCCAATGGCCGAACTCGTTGCGGGCGATATCGTCAAGCTTTCAGCTGGCGATATGATACCCGCCGATGTGCGTCTGCTTGAATCGCGCGATCTCTTCGTCAGTCAGGCTGCCCTCACGGGCGAAGCTTTACCCGTTGAAAAATACGACACGCTTGGTGCTGTTGCTGAAAAATCCGCCGAAGCTCAAGCAACGTCCGGTGATCACATTGACATGCTTGATTTGCCGACGGTGTGCTTCATGGGCACAAATGTCGTGAGTGGCACGGCGACCGCTGTGGTGGTGGCAACGGGCGCACGCACTTACTTTGGTTCACTCGCCAAGGCGGTTGTGGGCTCTCGCGCAGAAACAGCCTTTGATCGCGGTGTGAACAGCGTAAGCTGGCTCCTGATCCGCTTCATGCTGGTCATGGTGCCGGTAGTCTTCCTGATCAACGGCTTTACCAAAGGGGACTGGCCTGACGCCTTCATGTTTGCGCTTGCGGTGGCGGTTGGCCTGACGCCTGAAATGTTGCCGATGATCGTTTCGTCGAACCTTGCAAAAGGCGCTGTCGCAATGGCGCGCCGCAAAGTCGTGGTGAAGCGTCTGAACGCCATCCAGAATTTCGGGGCTATGGATGTGCTTTGCACAGACAAGACCGGCACGTTGACCCAAGACAAAATCATCCTCGAACACCATCTTGATGTTAACGGTCAATGCGATCCAAGTGTTCTGCGGCTGGCGTGGCTCAACAGCTATCATCAGAGCGGTGTGAAGAACCTTATGGATCAGGCAGTTATTCGTTTTGCCGAAGAAAGTCCGGCAAGCACTGCTTCAGCGCGGTTCTACAAAAAGGTGGATGAACTGCCGTTCGATTTCATTCGCCGCCGCTTGTCGGTGGTGGTTGAAGGCTTTGATGGAGAGCATCTGCTGGTCTGCAAAGGCGCGGTGGAAGAAATGCTGGCAATCTCCAATTCAATTCGCGATGGCGATGAGATCAAACCGCTGGATGATGTGCGCCGCAAAGCGCTCGTCGACCTGGCACGCGATTACAATCGCGATGGTTTCCGTGTTCTTTTGGTCGCCACACGTGAGATTGCGCCGTCTTCCGCCGTTTCGCGCTATGATATCGCCGACGAGAAGGAACTGGTGGTGCAGGGCTTCCTGACCTTCCTTGATCCACCGAAGGAAACCGCACGTCCGGCCATCGCTGCATTGGCCGAACATGGTGTTGCCGTCAAAGTTCTCACCGGCGACAATGATGTTGTCACTGCAAAGGTCTGCCGTGAGGTCGGGCTAGAGCCGGGCACGCCAATTCTCGGTCGCGAAATCGAGAAGATGGATGATGAAAAACTGCGTGCGACGGTTGAGCAGGCCACGGTTTTTGCAAAGCTCACGCCATTGCAAAAATCGCGTGTTCTCAAGGCCTTGCAGGCAAATGGTCACACTGTCGGGTTTCTTGGCGATGGTATCAACGATGCGCCTGCGTTGCGCGATGCGGATGTGGGTATTTCGGTTGATAGCGGCACTGATATTGCGAAGGAATCCGCTGATATCATCCTTCTCGAAAAGAGCCTGATGGTGCTGGAGGAGGGGGTTATCAAAGGACGCGAAACCTTTGGTAATATTATCAAATATCTGAATATGACCGCCAGTTCAAATTTCGGCAATGTGTTTTCGGTTCTGGTGGCGAGCGCCTTCATACCGTTCTTGCCGATGCTGGCAATCCAACTGCTGATTCAGAACCTGATGTACGATATTTCCCAACTTTCCCTGCCATGGGATCGCATGGACAAGGAGTTTCTCGCAAAACCCCGCAAATGGGACGCCAGGAATATTGGTCGTTTCATGATCTGGCTGGGGCCGACGTCATCGATCTTCGACATGACGGCTTTTGCGCTGATGTGGTTTGTCTTCGCTGCCAACACGCCGGACATGCAGTCGCTGTTTCAGTCGGGTTGGTTCATTGAAGGCCTGCTGTCGCAGACGCTTGTAGTGCATATGCTGCGCACGCAGAAAATACCGTTCATCCAAAGCACGGCTGCATTGCCAGTAATGCTGATGACGGGCTTGATCATGGCGCTCGGAATTTACATTCCGTTCTCTCCGCTTGGCACTATGGTTGGCTTGCAGCCGTTGCCATGGGCCTACTTCCCATGGCTTGTCGCGACGCTGTTTGCCTATTGTGTCGTCGCCCAAGGCATGAAGAGTTTCTACATTCGTCGTTTCGGTCAGTGGTTCTGATGTGACGCTGTCGGTGCCTCGCAGCGCCACATCGAAGGAAGTGGCCAGTGGCATCGCTGCTGGCCACTTTTTCATAGAAACGTCTGTACCCAGTGGAACGCATCCAAATTCTAGCGACGTATCATGGTAGATCAAACCGAAGGATTGGAGCTATAAAGCTCAAATGAAGCGCCAACCTGAACACCAGCGAGGAGACATCGAATGCGAATGATTGGCTTTCGCCGCTTGTCTCCTCGGGACACTGCGGCATCACTCGGTCTTGCGATTATCGGTGCCGCGATTTTCGTGTTCGACACTGTCACCGATTACGCCATTGCAGCTGCTGTTTTTTATACGGCTATTGTGCTGGTTTCGGCCAGATTGTTCTC
This sequence comes from Pseudomonadota bacterium, assembly GCA_023451915.1. The sequence continues at coordinate 3,814 of JAEXXS010000195.1, forward strand.
GCACCGCACTGTTGTTGGTGTCGCCGCTGGCTGCATTGCGTTGACAGTCGCGAGCTTCGGCCTCACGCGCTCAGGCGCTTATAATGTCGGTTTCGTCAATACATTGATCAGCATCCTGGCCATCGCCTGCACTGCATATCTCGGCCTGAAACTGGTCGACGCGGAGGCAGAAGCTCATGAGACGCGGGAACGTCTGCTGCGACTTGCGCGGCTAACCACGCTTGGCCAGTTGACCGGCTCGATTACCCACGAAGTCAGCCAGCCATTGGTTGCAATCGAAACTAGTGCGGGAGCAGGGCATCGTTGGCTGTCGCAGAATCCGCCCAAGGTGGCGCGGGCTCTATCCGCGTTTGAGAGAATATCAGCGGATTCTCATCGCGCGAGCGAGATACTCGACCGTGTGCGCCGCTTGTCCAAAGGAGAAAAGCCCAAGATCGGACGTTTCGACTTCAACATGGCTATCCGTGAAATGGCCGATCTGGCCGCAGCAGAGCTTCACCGAAATGGCATCCGGCTTCAACTCGATCTGGCCACGGATCTGCCGCCTGCATGGGCAGACCGGGTGCAAATACAGCAGGTCTTTGGCAACCTCATTCTCAACAGCATTGAGGCAATGACAGACACGGAGAAAGATGATCGTTTTCTCCTGATCACATCCTTTATCGGCGACAATGGAGGCCTGCGCTTCACGATAGCCGATACAGGGGCAGGGCTAACGAACACAGCGAAAGAAAGCGCTTTCGATGCTTTCTGGACGACGAAAGACGGTGGCTTCGGGCTGGGGCTGACGATCAGTCGCACGATCATAGAGGCCAATGGCGGTCGTATCTGGACTGATGCAAAAGGCGCATTGGGTGCAGGGTCGGGCGGCGTGACGTTTCTACTGGAAGTGCCAGCGGTCAGGATGGACCAGCCATGACCGCAACCTATGAAAACGTAGCTGTGGTTTACATTATCGATGATGATCTCTCGGTTCGGCGAGCCTTGGAAGATTTGTTTGCGTCGATCGATATGAAGGCGATCAGCTTTGAATCTGTGCGAAGTTTCCTTGATTATGATCGCCAGCCTGGTCCCTCCTGCATGATCCTTGACGTGCGAATGCCGGAGCAGACAGGTACGGATTTTTTCGCCCAGATGACCGGGCTCGGTCTTCGTATTCCGGTTATCTTCATCACGGGTCATGGGGATATCACCATGG
>JAEXXS010000218.1 GCA_023451915.1 Pseudomonadota bacterium
ATGCTTTGTGTCAGGCCCTGAGCGGCGGCAATCAGCAGAAAGTGGTTCTGGCCAAGTGGCTGACGGCTGGTTCGCGCATTCTGATCCTCGATCATCCAACGCGGGGTGTCGATGTAGGCGCGAAAGAGGAAATCTTCCGTCTGATGCGCCAGTTGAGCCGGGAGGGCTATGCGATCATCCTCATCGCCGACACGCTCGAAGAGACCATCGGCCTTTCGCACAATATTCTTGTCATGCGTGATGGCGAAATCACCGCACGCATTCCTGCTCCGACGGGCGCTAAGCCGTCTCAGGTGCAGCTCGTTGAACATATGGTCTGATCATGAACGAGAAAACAGCTCTCTCCAACGCTTCCGGCGCATCTCCTCTATGGAGCACAGCACAGCTACGCCAATATGCACCGCTAGCCTTTCTGATCGTTATGGTAGTGCTTATCTCGGCCTATTCGCCGGGCTTTGCCAGCGTCAATACCGGGCTGGTTCTGCTTGCAGATACCATGGCGCTGTTCACGCTTGCGGCGGGTCTGTCTTTTGTCATTGTGATCGGCGGCATCGATTTGAGCTTGCCTGCGGTCGCATCGCTTGCAAGCGTGGTGATGGCTATGCTTTTGCCCGAACTTGGGCTGCTGGCCTTTCCGATTGCGCTTCTCTGCGGCGTTGCTGCCGGTCTTTTCAGCGGCGTCGTCCATGTGCGCTTAAAAATTCCGTCCTTTATCGCAACCCTTGCAACGGGTGGCGTGGTCTCCGGTATTGCGCTTTATATCTCCAAAGCACGCAGCATTGGTATCAGCGCGGCGGACCGTCCAATGCTTAACTGGATTGCTGGCACGATGTTTGGAGTTCCAAACATCATTCTTATCGGGTTGCTGATGTGCCTTATTGGCATTTATATCCAGCGCTATACGCGCTTTGGCCGCTATTGTTATGCCATTGGCGCTGGTGAACCCGCCGCAATTGCAGCCGGCATTCACGTGGATCGGCAGAAAATCTATGCCTTTGTCCTGTCTGCACTCTACGCAGCCGTTGCTGGCATCATGCTTGCAGCGCGCATGACAAGCGGTTCGCCAACGGGCGCTAGCCAGTTGCTTCTTCCAGCCATTGCCGCTGTTCTCGTCGGTGGCACACCGATTACCGGCGGGCTTGGCGGCGTCGGACGCACGCTGGTCGGAGCGCTCATCGTGTCGGTCGTGCGCATAGGCATGACATTTGTGGGCATCGACATCTTTGCACAGCAGATTGTCTTCGGCGCTGTTCTCATTCTCACCGTCGCCGTCACCATGGATCGCGACAACATCCTCATCGCAAAATAGGCAGCCGTGCGGCTGCATCGCAGGAGGTATTATGGATCTGCAATTAAAGGGAAAGACCGCCGTAATCACCGGCGCGTCTGTCGGGATTGGTCTGGCCATTGCGGAAGGATTGGCTGCAGAAGGTATCAACCTTGTGCTGGTAGCGCGTGGCAAAGAACGTGTAGAAGCTGAAGCGCAGCGCATTGCTGAAAAGTTCGGTGTCAAGGCTATCGGTGTGGCGGCAGATGTGTCGACCGTGGAAGGCACTGACGCTGTTATCACTGCGGCTGCATCCGCAGGCGGGGCGGACATTCTCATCAACAATGCGGGCACCGGCTCCAATGAGACGATCATGGATGCGCCGGACGATAAGTGGCAGTTCTACTGGGATCTGCATGTGATGGCGGCAGTGCGCCTTGCGCGTGGACTGGTGCCGCAGATGAAGACCAAAGGCGGCGGTGTCGTGCTGCATAACGCTTCTATCTGTGCAGTGCAGCCGCTTTGGTATGAGCCGATTTACAATGTCACCAAGTCGGCCTTGATGATGTTCTCCAAAACACTCTCAACTGAGGTGATTGGGGACAATATTCGCGTCAATTGCGTTAACCCCGGTCTGATCCTCACGCCTGATTGGGTGAAGACTGCCAAGCAGCTCACTGTCGATAAGGGCGGAAACTGGGAAGGCTATCTTCAGGACGTTGCCAACGAACATGCAGCCGCCAAGCGCTTTGGTACGCCGGAAGAGCTCGCGCATTTCTTCGTGTTCCTATGCTCGTCGCGTGCAAGCTATAGCGTTGGTTCGACCTATTTCGTCGATGGGGGTATGCTGAAGACTCTTTGAGGACGCCGTTTAATAATTCTCCGCCTGGAGAAAAGCTGGCCGGAATTGCTCCTATAATTCCGGCATTTTTTCCTCCATCAGATCGGCTGCATCTTGCGCATATCACTGAGCAAACGCTTCATGCGATGAATGCGGTCATGCTGGTCGGTTGGACGACGCATAGCAACGCTGGTGGAGAGAATATCGATGACAACCAAAGCGGCGATACGCGAAATCGTCGGAGTGTACATATTGGTGTTTTCAAGTGTCTCAACGATCAGCGAAACATCGCAATAGTTGGTCAAGGGCGAGTCTGAACCTGTCATCCCAATGACGGACGCACCGTTTTCCCGTGCGATGCGAGCGATCTCGATGATTGAACGTGTGGTGCCGGTATTGGAGATGACGAAGGCGACTGCGCCCGGCTTCATCATCGATGCCACCATCAATTGTTGATGAGAATCCAGCTCGGCACCGCATGGCACGCCGAAGAGTGGAAATTTCTGCTGTGCATCGCGCGCTACGACGCCGGATGCGCCGAAACCGAAAAACACAATCGAGTTGCACTTTGTCAAGATATCGATTGCTTTGTGAAGAGCGTTCTTGTCCAGTCGCGACCGCGCCCAGTCGAGGCTGGTCATCGTATAGTCGAAGATCTTTTCTGCAACGACTTCTGGCTCGTCCGTCTCAACCAGCACGGAATGCGTAGCGGGTGTCCCGAGCGCCAGACTTTGCGCGAGCCTGATTTTCAGGTCCTGGAAGCCAGAACAGCCAATGGCTGTCGCAAAACGCAACACTGTTGGCTGGCTGACATCGGCAAGCGTTGCAGTCTCGCTGACGGTCGCATTCATGATGCGGTGAGGGTCCTCAAGGACAACGTCAGCGACTTTACGATCCGACCTCCGCAGCTCCGGTCGCATTGTGCGAATGACTTCAATAATATTGCGACCATTCAGGCCACGCGTGTCACTACGCGCATCAGTATCCATTCAAGAAAATCCCTCTCGCGGCTCGTGAGCCGGGTCGCTTTTTCAATATGTTAGCGCATCGGCTCCAAAACCGGAATCGATTTTTGGCAAGCACCACGCATGGTTTCAATAGGTTAGAGCCCTGCTTACGAGGGCAACTTTAGTGCGTGCACGATGTATATGAAGATCAACGGCAGATCGAGCCGCAGCGTCGATGTTTTCCGGCGCTTCGGTGTTGAAGTCGAACAAGCCATAATGATGGGCGACCAGATCTGTGACGCCTATATGTTGGGCGAGTGTGATTGCTTCTGCCAGTGTGAAGTTGCCCGGAACACCATTGTCCGAGAGTTCAGGTCTGCGACCGTTGACCGGTAATAAGGCCACATGGGGATTATGAGCGGCGACTTCGGCTTCCAAGCCCTCAAAAGGGATGCAGTCACCAGAATGCCAGATGCGGAGCGCCCCACAATCAAATACATAACCGAGGAACTTATGATCACCGTTCTGGTCTTTTTCCAGTGTTTCATGGGCCGCGCGGGTTGCGGCGATTGTGATCGGTCCCAGCGAATATGTCTCTTGAGCGCCGATCAATGCCAGTCGCTTTTCGTCAACGCCGGAGCGCATTAGAGCCTGTTCCTTCATAGCCCGGGGAACAAGCAAGGCTGCGTTGGGATTCTGCGTCAGAAGTGCTGGTAAAGTGCCGGGATCCATATGATCGGTATGAGCGTGTGTGCAGGCGATAAGATCGACAAAATGAATGCCGTCCGGCGCAACCGGAGGCGGCATCATGCGGATATGCGGTCTGTTTGTGCCTTTATGTTTTTCGGCCAGGCTATCGGAAAGATAAGGGTCGATGACAATGCGTTTCTCGAAAGCCTCAAGCACAAAGCCCGCTTGGCCGAGCCATAAATTACGAATGCCGGGTGTAGCTGGTCGGCGCAGATAATCTTCCAGCGGAAGCGTTTCGGCAATTTCCTGCAAACATCCCGGCATTTCGAAGTCCCTTTAGTTTTTGAGCGCAGCGACCAGATTGTCCGCTGCAATCTTGGTGGCTCTGTCTACGCTTTCCGCAGTGAAGCCACCGATATGGCTGGTGGCTATGACCCTTGGATGCGCGGCAAGCTCCAGCGAGAGCGGCGGCTCCTGCTCGAACACATCTGTTGCATAGTTTGACAACTGGCCGCTGTTCAAGGCATCGATCAGGGCGCGGTCATCGACCAGTTTCGCGCGCGCCGTATTCACGAGGATGAGACCCGGCTTTGCTGCGGCCAGTCGCTCGCGCGAGATCAGGGGCGAGCCGTCGCGGGGTGCAGGGCAATGGAGCGTGATAATATCGGCTTGCGCGATGATATCATCCATTTCGGCAAAACCGAAAGAACCAGCAGAAAGCCCAAGATCGGGCTTGAGCGGATCATAACCCAGGACCCTTGCGCCGACCGCCACCAGCATGCGTGCAACCTCGCGGCCGATCGCCCCACAGCCGATCACGCCGACAGTGCGGCCTCGAATTTCGATGCCGCGCTGGCGGGGCCATCCGCCCGCTTTGATACCGGTATCGGCCTGGGGGATAGAGCGTAGCGCGCTGAAGATCAGGCCAATCGCCAACTCGGCAACCCCCAGCGCGTTTGCACCCTCTGCAATCAGCACTTTGATGCCACGCTCGGTGAGCAATTCAACCGGAAGATTATCGGTGCCCACCCCGTTTCGGCTGATGGCCTTGAGCGATCGGGCGGCTTCGATGACACGTGGTGAAACCGGCTCAACACCGGCCAGCCAGCCCGAAACATCACCCACGAGACGAACAAGCTCCTCCTCGTCCGGTGTTTTGCCCGGCGTGGAGTAGACGATTTCGAAACCTGAATTGCGCAGGCTTTCGATATGCGGATGCGGCTCGGCGGTCAGCGAGCGTGGCGTAACGAGAATGCGCTGTGCCATCTCTACCGCCCCGCCGCTTCGATGGCGATTTCCGAAATACGGTCAAAAGCAGGCCCGCTCGTTGGAATGTCGATATGGAAGACTTCCGCGATTACCTGTGTCCAGCCATGGATAAAGTAAGTCCAGCCGTCGACCACATGGAGCGACTTGGCCTGCTCCTGCGCGCGCGCCTGATCAAGGAAAATGAGATTGCCGCGATAGTTGAGGTCCCAGACCACCGCCTTCTCAGGAATGACCGCTGCATTGGATAAAGGCGAGCCGGGCGCGTCTTTGCCGAGGCCGGTCGCATTGATGATGAACGAACCGGGCTTGAGGTTGTCGAGAACAGCGTCGTTGTCTTCCGGGCGCGGGGCCAGAATATATTCAACTGTAACGTCGCTCGCGACTTCGGCATGAATGCGCTTGATTTCATCAAGACGATGCTGGCTGCGATTGGAAACAATAATGCGGCCCGGCACATTTTTACCGCGCGCCTTGCGCATCAGATGCCATGTAATCGCGATGGTGGAGCCGCCCGCACCCATTGAGAAAAGGTCAGCGCCGGTGCGCTCAAAATAGTCAGCACCGATAAAACCATCTATGGCAAGGCCCGAGGAAATCGGATCTTTCGCATGGCAGATCAGTTTGCCGTCTTTTTTGGATATGCAGCTCGTCTCGTCCATCAACAGCGCATGCGGGTCGATCACGTCGAACATATCGCGGCAGGCGTGGAAGAGGTCGATCTTGTGTGTGGTGACAAGCGCACCCATCGAAAGCGGATCGTTGCGAATGAACTCAACCGCTTCGCGATAAGCCTTCGGATCGTCGTGCAATTTGAAGTCGATCCCCTTGATGACGGCGTCTTTAAGGCCAAGATATTTGGCCCAGGCGGGGAACACCTTCATGATCGAGCTTTTGCCGGTGGTTACGCCGATAAAGTAGAGTGTTGGCTGTGTCGCTGGTTGATACTTGCTCATGCGCGCTTCTCCAGCGCCTGACGCGCCACTTTCACAGCGCTGGCAGCATTTTTCTTGATTACATCAAAGCGGCCTTCGCGAATGTCTTCGGTCTTGGCGATCCAGGTGCCGCCGACGGCCACAACCTGGCCGATCGCGAGCCAATCGCCGATCGTGTCTTCGGTGACGCCGCCGGTCGGAATGAAACGCACGCCGAGATGTGCGAATGGCGCGGCAATGCCGGACAACGCTTTCGGGCCGCCTGCCACGCCTGCCGGGAAGAATTTTGCCAGACGGACGCCCTGTGCTGTGGCAAGCGTCAGATCCGTCGGCGTCATGATGCCGGGGCAGAATGGAAGATTAGCTTTGGATGCTGCCTCGACGATGCGCGGATCATACCCTGGCGCCAGACCGAAGCGTGCGCCGCTCTCGATAGCTTTGTCGAGATTGGCCGTGTCAAGAATCGTGCCTGCACCAATGCAAAGTTCCGGTCGCGCATCGCGGATTGCAGCCAGAACGTCCGCTGCAGCTTCCGTGCGGAAGGTAATTTCTGCCAGCGGCAAGCCGCCTTCAAGCAGTGCGTCGGCCAGAGGAACGGCGTCTTCCGCGCGTTCGATGGCGATAACAGGAACGACGCCAAGGCTGGCGATAAGATCAATAGGATTGCTCATGGCAACATCCTTCAGATTGAATTTTCGACTGATTGTTTTGCACGTGCTCAGGCGTATTCACGCATGACCGCGCTGACGGTCGCTGCATCACGCGGTGTGTAGCGGGGGTTTTCGACGAGTTCCCAGCCGCCGCCTGTCTTGGCGATCACGCGATGGCGCATTCCATTGGACTTCTCAATGATCCCGTAGTCTTGGCCGCTATCGGACGGATAGGCGAAGACCATCACGAGATCGGTGTCGCCGACATTGATCGAACGATGGATCCAAAATGGCGGAACGTAGCAAATCGTCTGGGCGGTGATTTCGATTATCCGGGTTTCACCAGCGGGCGATTCGAGCTGCATCAAGCCCTGGCCGCTTTGGCCGTAGTAAATTTCCGGGCGGTCCGCCTTGGCATGAATGTGACCGCGGGTGAGGAAGAATTCATTCCCGACACGGCCCGGATTCATGCGCGTGATACCATAGATCAGATCGCCGCTATGAGCGCCCGGTTTAAAGTCCTCGACGTCATAAACAACCGTGTTTCCGTGCGTTTCGCGCAAAGCTTCGAAAGCCTTTTCGTCGCCGTAAAGTCCCGCGAGATCATTCAGGCGCTTTTCATAGCGGCCGGTATTGCCGCTCATGCCGCCAGACTTCGGATTGACGACGCTCACTACAGGTTCGCGTAACATATATTCCTCCATTTCGTAGTGAAATTACATAAAATATGATACTGGCACAATCAAGTGGGTATTAGTGGATAAATTTTCGGTAAAAACATTGCAAAAATGTCGTTATAATTATTGACGGTGCAAATTTGTGTAATTATGCTACCCAAATATCGAATAAGGTCGGTAGGAGCCGATCGTTCCAGGAGGAGATTTCCAATGCAGGGCTTGAAATCCGTAACGTTGAAAATGACGCTTGTTGCAGCGTCGTCACTGTTGGCGCTTTCGGTTGCGCACGCCGCTGATTGCAAGATTGGCATTTCGATGAAGACGCTCGATGCGCCTTATTTTGCTGCGCAGGAAGTTTCGGCGAAGAAGCGGGCGGAAGAGCTGGGCTGCGAAGTCCTGACGGCTGACGGGCAGAACGACCTCAACAAGCAGGTTTCGGATGTTGAGGATATGGTTGCGCAGGGTATTAACGCGCTCATTATCAATCCACGCGACAGCAAGGGGCTTGTACCGGCTGTGAATGCTGCGACTGCGGCTGGGGTCAAAGTTTTCGTGGTCGACTCCACGCTTGATCCATCGGCAAATTTCGTCACGCTGGTTCAATCCTCCAATGCAAACAATGGTCAACTCGTTGGCCAGTGGCTTGCTGATCAGACCAAGGGAAAAGACCTCAAGATCGCGCTGATCTCGGGCGATAAGGGCAATGAAGTTGGTCAGGAGCGTCGGCTGGGCGTGTTGGCCGGGCTCGTTGAAGGCCAGTTGCGCAATGAAGGCCGTGTCCGCTTTGAAGTTGTCGGCCAGGGTTGGGGTATGTGGAACAACGAAGGCGGCCTGAAGGCCATGGAAGATCTCCTGACGGCCAATCCCGATATCAATGTCGTTCTCGGTG
>JAEXXS010000220.1 GCA_023451915.1 Pseudomonadota bacterium
CCGAAACGCAGTTTTCGTCGCTTGTTCTGCCGAGCAGTGGCGGCCAGTACAATTCCGGCAGCGTGCTGACCTCGGTGCGTTACGGTATTTCAGATCAGGGCGGCATCCGCTCCACATCGTCGACGACAGACCTTGCCATTGACGGCAACGGCTATTTCCTCGTGCAGGGCGCGGACGGCGCGACCTATCTGACGCGCGCAGGTTCGTTCGTGCCGGACAAGGATGGCAATCTGGTCAATACGGCTGGCTATTACCTGCTCGGTTCTGCTGACGGCAATGTCGCGCCGGACCTGAACGGCCTTTCGATCGTCAATGTCAACGCACCCGACCTGACGGCGATCGGCAGCACGGGGGGAACGTTCACCGTCAATCTGCCGACGACCGATACGCCGCCCGCCACCCCAGGCGATTATAACCACAAGACCTCGCTCATCTCCTACAACAATGCCGGTGAGGCGGTGAAGCTCGATGTCTATTTCACCAAGAACGCTGATGATACCTGGTCGGTCTCGGTCAAGAACGCTGCAGATAATGTCGAAATCGGCACCGGCACGCTGACCTTCGATCCGGCGACGGGCGCGGTGGTTTCGGGCGGCAATATCTCCGTCGATCTGACGGGCTATAATGGCGGTACGCTCGATCTCAATCTCGGTGCATCGACGGCGCGTACCGGCAACTACACGATCTCGCAGGCGACCATCAACGGTCAGGCGCCATCGTCGCTGCAAAGCGTCGATGTGGGTGCGGACGGTTCGGTCGTCGCGATTTATGAAAACGGCTCGCAGCAGGTGCTCTATCGCTTGCCGCTGGCAACGGTGGCGAGCCCCGACCGCATGACGGTGGTGAGCGGCAACGTCTTCTCGCCAAGCGCCGCATCGGGCGCGGTCAAGGTCGGCTATCCGCAGAGCGATGGCATGGGCAAGATCATGTCCGGCTCGCTTGAAGAATCAAACGCCGATATCGCGCAGGAGCTGACCGACATGATCGAAGCGCAGCGCAGCTATACGGCCAATTCGAAGGTCTTCCAGACCGGCTCCGAACTCATGGACGTTCTGGTCAATCTGAAGAGATAGTTTGAGCGTTTGCGGGAAGGGCGGCTTTCCCGCAAACGCTCCAGGTTACCGGTCGCGGTTTGCGATTTGGATGAGGGGAAAAGAATGTCACTTAGTTCTGCTCTATCGACGGCCAAGAGTTCGCTTGCGGCGACGTCCAAGCAGACATCGGTTGTATCGCGCAATATTGCAGGCGTGAACGATCCCGACTATTCGCGTCGTACCGCTTCTCTCGTTTCCGGGCCTTATGGCTCGCTTTATGTGAATGTCACCCGCTCGGCGGATGAGGCGCTGTTCAATCGCTTCATCCACTCCAACAGCACGGCAGCCTCCTCTTCGGCTCTGGCCAGCGGTCTCGACCGCCTTTCGTCGATTTATTCCGCAGACAATTACTCCGGCTCGCCATCGGCCCTGATGGGCGATCTGCGCGATGCGCTTCAGACCTATTCGGCATCGCCGTCCAATTCGTCGCTCGGCGACAGTGTCGTGTCGACGGCGCAGGCGCTCGCCAATGCGCTGAATGACGGCACCAAGCAGGTGCAGCGGCTGCGTGAGGATGCCGATAGCGAAATCGCCGTGTCGGTCGCCAATATCAACGATCTTCTGTCGAAATTTGAACAGGTTAACAAGGATGTCGTCAGCGGCACGCGCGGCGGGCGCGACGTGTCCGATGCGCTGGATCAGCGCGATGCGCTCCTCAAGCAGATTTCCGGCGAACTCGGCATCACCACTATGATACGCGGCGACAATGACATGGTCATTTTCGCCGATAATGGCGTGACGCTGTTTGAGACCACGGCGCGCGCCGTCACCTTCGCGCCATCGGGCAGCCTGACACCTGGCACGCCAGGCGGTGTAGTGAGTGTGGATGGCGTGCCCCTTAGCCACGACACATTCGACCAGCCTTATGGTACGGGCCGTCTCAGCGGGCTTCTGCAATTGCGCGATCAGATTGCGCCGCAATATCAGATGCAGCTCGACGAGATTGCGCGCGGTCTCGTCTCCATGTTCTCCGAATCGGATCAAACCGGCGGTGGCGGCGCGGATCAAACCGGTCTTTTCAGCTGGTCGGGTTCACCCGCAGTGCCGGGCGCTGGCCTGACCTCCGGCATTGCAGGGTCGATCAAGGTTTCGTCCGCATTCGTTACCGCGCAGGGCGGCAACCCGGCCTATCTGCGGGACGGTGGCGCCAATGGCGCCGCTTATGTCTATAATTCCGAAAACGCCGCCGGTTTCACCAGCCGCCTGCTGGCGCTCAATGAAGCATTTTCGACGCCGTTTTCCTTTGATGCCGCAGCCGGGCTGAAGACCGGTACGGGCCTGATCGATTATGGTTCGTCCTCGGTCAGCTGGCTTGAAGGCAAGCGCAAGACGGCCAACAACGAATATACCTACAACCAGACTGTAGCGACCCAGGCCGATCAGGCCATGTCCAACGCCAATGGTGTCAATATCGATACTGAAATGGCGCTGCTTCTCGATCTGGAACATTCCTATCAGGCATCGAGCCGCGTGCTGACGACGGTGAGTTCGATGCTCGACGATTTGCTCAACGCGGTGTGAGTCTCATGAAAGCGCAATCAGTTTCCAACTATGGTGCAGCTTCCGCCCTTCGGGCGCTTGTCAGCAAGAGCAAGGCCGATCTGGTCAAGGCCCAGCAGGAAGCGACGACGGGAACCGTCTTCGATGTCGGGCTGGCGCTTGGCACGAAATCCGGCCAAAGCGTTTCGCTCCGCAAGGAATATGACCGGTTGACGGTGCTGCTGGACATGAACAATCTCGTGCAGCAGCGGATGACGACCACGCAGACCGCGACAAGCGCGATCATCGCGAACACGCAGGATTTCCTCGCCAATCTCACCGGCGCAACCAGCACCAGCGAAAGCGGTACGACGATTGCCGC
>JAEXXS010000232.1 GCA_023451915.1 Pseudomonadota bacterium
CCGGCGGTAATCCCCCAGATGAATCGCTCGTGATAGGGCATGGCGTAATAAAAGCGTTCCTTGCCGTTAAACACCCTGCTTTCGCGCCGGTGATTGGCCGGATTCATCAGGAAAGACAATGGCACCTCGAAAATATCGGCCACCTCATCCGGGTTCGCATGCAGGTCGAACGGGGTCTTGACGACAGCCAGAACCGGCGTGATCGAAAAGCCGCTGCCGGTCAAATAGCGCGGCAGATTGCCGACAATCTCGGCGCGCTCGGCGGCGAGCCCAATTTCCTCATTGGCCTCGCGCAGCGCTGCATGTTCCGCCGTGCCGTCACCCGGATCGATAGCCCCGCCCGGAAAGGCGATCTGTCCCGAATGTTTTCGCAAACGATCCGTGCGCTGGGTCAGAAGCACTGTCGCGTCGGGACCGCGATCCACCACCGGCACCAGCACGGCGGCGTCGCGCATCTTTGACGTAACCATCGCCTGCTCGAATTCCGGGTTCAGCGTGTGATCGCCGGTAATCTCGCTGTGATCCGGCTGCCAGCTTTGAACGCGCTTAGCAAAATCTCCGGCGGAAAACGCCGAAAAGGAATTCAGACCACGCGCCGTCATTGGGGGCACCTTCATTTCTGGGCAGCCTCCAGCGCATCCGCTGGCATGACCGGGAAGACGGCGCCGCCCGACCGCACGGCAAACATCGTCACGCCGTCGATCTCGATTTCTTCACCAAGCCCGACCAGATCATACATCACGGAGCGCGTCACCAGCGCTTCCAGACGCCCGCGAACAAGCACATAGGGTTTCAGCCCATTGCTTCCGTCTTCAACGACGAACCGCAACGGATGCTCCGCATCGACGTCCACCACATCGCCGACATTGGTCCGGAATGTCAGCGTCTGTTCCACGCCCTCACGGGACACTTGCATTTCAACGGCGATAAACGGCGCATCTTCGACACGAATGCCGACCTTTTCCACCGGCGTGACAAGATAGGTCTTGCCATCCTCGTCCTTGCGCAGCACGGTGGAGAACAGCCGCACCAGCTGTTTGCGGCCAATCGGCGTTCCCATATAGAACCAGGTGCCGTCGGCCTTGATCTCCATGTCGAGGTCGCCGCAGAAATCGGGATTCCAGCGCTCGACAGGCGGAATGCCGCGTTCTTTCGTGGATGGACCGCTTTGCGCATCGGCATGGGCGCGCGCGATCAGGGCTTCCAGACCACTGGTCGTTCCGGCGTTTTGCATCGCGTTTTGCGGCGCAACTTTGCCTATAGGGGTGCTCTTTGTCATCCGACTCGGTTATTCCTGTTCGAATGTGTTTAATATGATGGAAGTCATGAAATAGTCACCGTTTCGCGGCTTGTCAGCACTATATGCGATTTATAGGTGTCTGAATCAAAAAGCGTCAGGCCATAGCGAAAATGGTGGTTTTCGAGAACCGGTGCGCAGTGTATCGCAGCACATGAGCACCGGAAGCGCAGAAAAATGCCATTTGCAGCAAGGCATGGCGACTTTTAGATAAGACACCGAGGCACGTCCGCCAGAGCGGTCACAATTGCGAGGTTACTATGAGCGTCGTCATCACGCCTGAAACCGCCAACTCCGAGCAGATTGTTGCGGAAGCCGAACGAGCGCTCGCAGATATTGCCCGCATCAAGGAAGGCGTCGGCACGGTTATCTTCGGACAAGAAAGTGTGATCGAGCGCACGCTCGTCGCCATTCTGGCTGGCGGCCATGCGCTGCTGGTCGGTGTGCCCGGTCTTGCCAAGACCAAGCTCGTGGAAACGCTCGGCGTAGTGCTCGGTCTCTCGGGCCAGCGCATCCAGTTTACGCCCGACCTGATGCCTTCCGACATCATCGGCTCGGAAGTCATGGAACAGGACGCCGACGGTCGCCGCTCGTTCCGCTATCTCAAGGGGCCGATTTTCGCACAGCTGCTGATGGCCGACGAAATCAACCGCGCCAGCCCACGCACCCAGTCCGCGCTGTTGCAGGCCATGCAGGAATATCATGTCACGGTCGCAGGCCAGCGCTATGACCTGCCCGCGCCGTTCCACGTTCTGGCAACCCAGAACCCGCTGGAACAGGAAGGCACCTATCCGCTGCCGGAAGCCCAGCTCGACCGCTTCCTGATGCAGATTGATATTCTCTACCCGGAACTCGACGCCGAGCGCCGCATTCTTCTCGAAACCACAGGCGTCGCCGAAGCGAAGCCGCACGAAATTCTCGATGCGGAACGTCTGAAGCAGATGCAAACGCTGGTGCGCCGCATGCCGGTTTCCGAAAGCGTCGTCGAAGCGATCCTGAAGCTGGTGCGCTCGGCCCGCCCCGATGCCGACAATGTTCACGCCAGGCAGCATATCGCCTGGGGCCCCGGCCCGCGCGCCAGCCAGGCGCTGATGCTCTGCGCTCGTGCGCGTGCGCTTTATGATGGCCGCCTCGCCCCGTCGGTGGATGATGTGAAGGCGCTGGCCGAGCCGGTGCTGCAGCACCGCATGGCGCTCAATTTCGCCGCTCGCGCCGATGGCATGCATATCCGCGATGTCATTGCTAATCTGGTTAAGGCTGCTGTCTGATGGTCATCGGCACGCAAGTTTCCCCTGCTGATCGCAAGGATACGCTGGCCCGCGCACGTGCTCGGGCAGCGGCGATCCCTGATCTGCTGGTTGAAGCCCAGCGTGTCGTCAACACCGTCATGAATGGCTGGCACGGACGGCGCAAACGCGGACCCGGCGAGAATTTCTGGCAGTTCCGTCCCTATGTACAGGGCGAGCAGCTTTCGCGCATCGACTGGCGGCGCTCTGCCCGCGACGATCATACCTATGTCCGCGACCGCGAGTGGGAATCGGCCCATACCGTGTGGCTGTGGTGCGATTTTTCGCCCTCCATGCTTTACCGCTCGCAACTGTCGCCTGTTTCCAAGGAAGCCCGCGCGCTGGTGCTGACGCTGGCGCTGGCGGAAATCCTGTCGCGCTCCGGCGAACGCATCGCTTTTCCGGCGCTCATCCCGCCTTTTGCCGCCCGCAATGGCGCGGAGCGTCTTGCAGGCGCGCTCATGCACGACGCGCCTGAAAGCGCTTTCCCGGATATTGCACAGGTCCGCCGCTTTTCGGAAGTCGTGCTGATATCCGATTTCCTGCACCCGTTCGATGCGTTGACAGAACTTCTTGACCGGCTTGCGAAACGCGGCGTGCGCGCGCATCTGGTTGAAGTCGCCGACCCCGCCGAAGAGACATTTCCCTATGCCGGGCGCACCGAATTTCGCGATCCCGAGACGGGCGCAACGCTGGTTGCCGGTCGTGCCGAAACCTATGCCGAAGACTATCGCCGTCTTTACACGGCCCGGCGCGAAACCCTGTCGGACTTCTGCAAGCGGCTTGGCTGGAGCTATTCCGTGCATCGCACCGACCGTCCGGCGGCAGAAGCGCTGGCGCGTCTGCATCAGGCGTTAAGTGCAACGGGGGCATTGGGCGCAATGGGGGCTGGCGCATGAATTTTCTGCCGCTCGCCTTCGGTTCGCCGCTGATACTCGCCGGTCTGGTCGCCCTGCCCGTTATCTGGTGGCTGCTGCGCATGACGCCGCCGCGCCCGCAGGAGGAAAGCTTTCCGCCGCTCAGCATTCTGGCGCAGGTTTTCAAGCGCGAGGAAGTGCCCTCGAAAAGCCCATGGTGGATGACGCTTCTGCGTCTCCTCATTGCCGCGCTCGTCATCATGGCGCTGGCAGCGCCGATCTGGAACCCGCGTCCCGTCGCGCTGACCGGCAACGAACCGCTGGCCATCGTGATAGACAATGGCTGGGCCGCCGCCGAGGACTGGCAGAAGCGTGTCAACGCCGCTGAAAAGCTGATCGACGATGCGGAAGGGGCCAACGCGCAGATCTACCTCCTTGGCACCGCCGAACCCGCCAATGCGGAAATCGGACCCTATGACGGCACCCGTGCCAAGGAACGATTGCAGGCCAGGCAGCCGCGCCCGATCCCCGTTAACCGCAAGGCGACGATGGAACGGTTGGCATCCGCCATGTCCGATGGCGAAAAGGTGCGCCTTGCCTTCATGAATGACGGGCTGGCGACCCCCGCCGACGAAGAAACCTTTGCCGCATTGGACAAGACCGGCCATCTGGCAAGCGTCCTCTGGTATGGCGCCAATCTTGACCGCACCCTCGCGCTGACCGGCGTGGACAATAAGGCCGACAGTCTCGAAGCCCTCGCCATTCGGCCTCAGGGCGTGACCATGCCGCGCAGCCTGACGGCAGCGGCCTATGACGACAAGGGACGGCGCATCGCTGAAGCGCCATTGTCCTTTGCACTGGGCAGCCCCGAAGGCATGGCGCGCTTCAATCTGCCGGTCGAACTGCGCAACGATTTCCGGCTGATCCGCATTGATGGTATCGAACAGGCGGGCGCCACCCATCTGATCGATGCCGGGTCCGAGCGGCGGACCATCGGCCTGATCGCCAGCGGCGACGGTGATCTGGCGCAGCCGCTTCTGTCACCGCTGCATTATATCAAGCGCGCATTGTCGCCTTACGCCAATCTGATCGAGCCGCGTTCCGCCGATCTGCTCCAGTCCGTGCCGGAACTGCTGAACGCCAAGCCGTCCATTCTCATCATGGCGGATATCGGCAACTTGCCGCCGCCGATCGCCGAGCAGATTTCTGCATGGGTGGAAGCAGGCGGCACGCTGGTGCGCTTTGCCGGGCCGCGTCTGGCGGGCGCGAGCGAAAGCGACCCGCTGCTTCCGGTACGGTTGCGCAAGGGCGAGCGGGCGCTGGGCGGCACCTTGTCCTGGTCCGAGCCGCAAAAGCTGCGCGCCTTCCCGGAAAAGGGTCCATTTGCCGGGCTGCCGATCCCAGAAGATGTCAACGTCAACCGTCAGGTGCTGGCCGAACCCTCCTTCGATCTCAACGACAAGGCCTATGCCATCCTTCAGGACGGCACCCCGCTGGTGACAGGCCAGCAGCGCGGTCGCGGCAATATCGTGCTGTTCCATATTGCGCCGGACGCCACATGGTCGAGCCTGCCGATTTCCGGCTCTTTTGTGGACATGCTGCGCCGCATTGTTTCGCTGTCGCAGCGCACCGGCGCGCAGGACAATCAGGATGCCGTTTCGCTGCCCCCCTTCCAGTTGCTTTCAGCTGCCGGTGCGCTGACGCCGCCAACATCGGAAGCCAAGCCGCTGATCGTCGAGCGCAATAAGCAAGCCAGTGTCAGCATCAACACGCCACCCGGCTTCTACGGCAACGAGGACGGTTTGAAAGCACTCAACATTTTTGCCGATAGCAACGTCAGGCTGGAGCCGATCAAGCAGCCGGCCCTATCCGTCGGTGTCACGCCGGTTTCCTATACGGCGGATCAGTCGATATCGCTGGCGGGGCCATTCTTTGCGGCCGCCGCCATGCTTGTGGCGCTCGATTCTCTCCTGATGCTGTGGCTGCGCGGCGCGTTCCGCCGCCGCATGAAAGTGCGCGCCAAGACGGCGGGTATTGCCTTGCTCCTCGCGGGCAGTCTTGCCATCCTGTCTGCCGGACATGACCGCGCCTTTGCACAAGCGCAAGCACCATCGCCGCAGCCGTCACAAATTCACGACGACAGCAAGCCCGGTGACGACGCGATCATCGGCTCCGTTTCGCAGACCCATCTTGCCTATATCATCACCGGCAGCGCCGAGACCGACAATATCAGCAAGGCGGGACTGAAAGGTTTGACCTTCGCCCTGGCCGACAAAACAGCGCTTGAACCGGGCGACCCGATTGGCGTTGATCCATCCAAGGATGAACTGGCCTTCTATCCGCTGATTTATTGGCCGATAGACCCGAATGCCCCGATGCCGAGCCCCGAAGCCGTAGCCAAGGTGGACGCCTATATGCAGCAGGGCGGCACGGTGCTGTTCGACACGCGCGACCAGTTGCAGTCGGGCGCGAGCCTTGATCCATCGGTCTCGCCAGCGAACCAGCGTCTGCGCGCCATTCTCGACGATATGAACGTGCCGCCGCTCGAACCCGTGCCGGACGATCATGTCCTGACGAAATCCTTTTTCATCACGCCGGATTTTCCGGGTCGTTATGAGGGAAGTCCGCTCTGGGTGGAAGCGACGGCACCCAATGCCTCGCCGCATGACCGCCCGGTCAGAACCGGCGACGGCGTGACGCCGATCATGATCACTGCCAATGATCTGGCGGGCGCATGGGCCGTGGACGACCAGGGCAATCCCCTGCTCCCCACCGTGCCGAACGACCCGATGCAACGCATCTATGCCATTCGTGGCGGCGTCAATATTGTGATGTACATGCTCACCGGCAATTACAAGTCCGATCAGGTGCACATTAAGGCCCTGCTTGAGCGGCTGGGGAATTAACGCATGATGTTTTCCAGCCCTGTTGCCGCCCAATCCCGGTTCTCTTTTTCCCTCGTCCTGATGAGCCCAAAAAGACGGCGCATCATCCTGAGCTTGTCGAAGGATCGAAGGGCGAAGGGAAATGCGCAGTTCCTGCCCTCGCCCTTCGAGGCTTCGCTCCGCTCCGCACCTCAGGATGAGGGGGAAGCGTGGCGGTCCGTAAAGATGAGAATTTACGGCGTTAGGAGGCGGGCATGAATATCGAATTCGAACCGTTCCTTTCCACGCCGTGGCTCGTCGGCATTCTGGTGCCGCTGGGGTTGCTGGTTCTCGCGACCGTCGCCCTGCGCATGCGCGGCGGATTGATCCGTCTTCTGGCCGCTGCGGCCCTTGCCTTGGCGCTCTTCAACCCGGTGGTGATCAATGAAGAGCGCGAACCGCTGAAAAGCGTTGTCGCCGTGGTGGTAGACCGCAGCCAAAGCCAGGAACTGGGGCAGCGCCGCGCCGACACAGATGCCGCGCTGAAAGCCGTGCAGGATCAGCTTGCCGCCATGCCGCAATTTGAAACGCGCGTGGTGGAAACCGGCAAGGCGGGTGAAAACGAGGACGGCTATGCGACGCGGCTTTTCGGCCCGCTGGCCCGCGCCCTGCTCGATGTGCCGCCCACGCGCGTTGCCGGCGCAATTATGATCACCGACGGGCAGGTGCATGATATCCCCGCCAACAAGAA
>JAEXXS010000306.1 GCA_023451915.1 Pseudomonadota bacterium
GCGGTATTCTCGACGCTGATCGCCACCCTCTCACAGAAAGGCAATGTCGAGAATAAGGGATAAGACGCAAATAGACCATCTGGGGGGCTGGCAGCCGGTAGCCGATCGCGGCATAACTAGAGCGTGTCAATGAGTAAATGGAGACGAGAAATCATGGATGCCAATGGGATTGACGATCTGGGAGGTCGTCGGCTGGCTGCAGTGAGCTCGGCAGATGCCGTCTACGAACTGTTGCGCTCGCTCATCCTTGACGGACGCATCGACGCGGGCCAGCGTCTGAGAGAGGTGGAGCTTGCTCAGAAGCTTGGCGTAAGCCGCACGCCGCTGCGCGAGGCCTTTACGCGTCTCATCTCCAACCGGCTACTTGAGCGCACGTCTTCCGGCGTAGTCGTAGCGGATGTGTTGTCCGCCCTTAAAGGTATCCGCGCGATCCGGATCGCGCTCGAAGGCTACGCAACGAAGCTCGCGGTCCCTCATCTGAACGAGGACGACTTCCAGGTTCTCGAAGCTTCCATCGAATTGGCGCTGACGCTTCCCGAGGAGGCGCGGACTGAACGCGTGCGCAACAATAACGTATTTCATTGGAGGATCTACAATGCTTGCGGCGTGCCGGAACTCCAGAATGCGATCGAAAACTACGCCGGCTTTTTCATGAGCGAAGCCAGTCTGGCAGCTCTTAGTCAGGCGCAGTCGCAAGAAGTGATTCAGGACCACGTCAAGCTTCTCGAGGCGATCAAAGCGCGGGACGCGGACAAGGCCGAGCAATTGATGAGAGCGCATCTGATCCGCGGTTTCAACCAGCTAACGGAATGACCATGAAGGACAGTACCTATCCCCGGATAATATCTGCTGTACCTGACAGATTGTCGGACAGTTCAGCACCCGGTATGTCCGGGGAACAGCGCCTCGGCGAAGGCTAACACGGCTCCAATCCGTAAATTCAAACTAAAAACGACTATTCCGGCGTTCGGCCCAGCCGAGCGGTCCCCCACTATTATCTGACGGAGCGGCGACCATGGAACATCTGCAGAGAAGCAGCACGTTGCAACTCAGGAATCTGACCAAACGGTACAGTTCCTTCGAGGCGGTAAGCAACCTTGATCTGGAGGTGCCACGTGGATCGCTCCTGACGCTTCTGGGGCCTTCAGGTTGCGGCAAAAGCACCGTTCTTCGCATGATTGCCGGTTTTCTCAACGTGACCTCCGGTGAAATTGTCGTTGATAGTAAGGACATCAGCAGGGTCGAGCCGAATTTTCGCGATATAGGCATGGTTTTCCAGAACTATGCCCTCTTTCCCCATATGACGGTGGAATCCAACATTGCGTTCGGGCTTAAGATGCGCGGTGTTTCAAAGGAACAACAGACGACACGCGTGCGTGAGGCCCTGGACATGGTCCGGATGACCCACCTCGCTGATCGATATCCGAGCCAATTGTCAGGCGGCCAGCAGCAGCGGGTCGCGCTTGCGCGGGCCGTTGTCATCAGGCCCAAGCTTTTGCTCCTGGACGAGCCGCTTGGCGCTCTCGACCGGCATCTTCGCGAAGGGCTACAGTCCGAGCTGCGTGAGCTCCAGAAAAAGTTGGGCATCACGTCGATCCTGGTGACGCACGATCAGGATGAGGCTCTCTATCTTTCCGATTTTATTGCAGTCATGAACCAGGGCCGTATCGAGCAGCTCGATACCCCGATTGCGCTTTATGACAGGCCTAAAAGTGAATTCGTCGCGCGGTTTCTCGGTGTGGCCAACATCTTCGACGCGAAGATTGTTGCGGTCAACGGCAGTGAGGCAACTGTGTTGCTTGCGGGACAGCAGGTTGTTGTCAAAGAAGCTGCCGGTCAATTGGCTGGCAGTGACTGCAAGGTTTCCATCCGTCCTTCCCATGTTGAAGTTGTCGGCTGTGACGATCTGCGAGAAGGGCTCGTCGGGATAGTCAAGGCCACCCACGAGCTTGGCGAGCGCGTCGTTTATCGCGTTGAGGTCAACGGCCTTGATATTGATGCAAATGCTCCCCGGAACTCCAATCGCACCCGATATGCCGCTGGCCAGACAGTCAAGCTGATACTCGATCCGGCCCACACGATTGTGTTGAGGGCATGATGGAGGCAAGTAACAAACGTATCAAATATCTGATCTCGCCCGCGCTGGTTATCGGTCTGGTTATTGTTGCTGCCTACAGCTATTTTGGCCTTTCAAGCTTCTTCGTGAAGGGCCCATCAGGAACGCAGTTTGCCGGTGAGGTTACGCTTACCAACTACTGGCGCGTGTTGTTCACCGGGGCCAATCAAGCGATCCTCCTGAGCACGCTCTGGGCGTCTTTTGTGATGTCGCTCATTACCGTCGCTATAGCTGTGCCCATGGCCATGGTCATTGTGCGTTCCAAGCGGGAATGGGTTGGAACGCTGATTATGCTCGCCATTGCCGTTACCTTTCTTTCCGGTGGTGTGACGCGCGCATATTCCTGGCTTGTCCTGCTCGGGAACCGCGGGCTGTTGAACCTGAGCCTGATTGAGCTAGGCTTTGTCGATAAGCCGATCCAGTTTCTTTACAACTGGTCAGGTGTTGGTATTGCCATCACCCACTACCTCTTGCCGTTCGCGGTCTTTACGCTGATAGGCGTCGTCCAGAACCTGAACGTTTCGTTCGAGGAAGCCGCGCGCAGCCTCGGCGCCAGCCGCACCACCACTTTCTGGCGCATAACCATGCCGATCCTCTTGCCGGGGCTCATGGTAACGCTGGTCCTTGTCTATTCAATTGCGCTGGCCTCGTTCCTTTTCCCAATGGTTTTGGGCGGCGGAAAGGTCAGGATGGTCGCAAATCAGATCTATGACCGCATGTTTACCGAATATGACGTTCCCTATGCTGCCGCAACGGCCGTTGTCTTCATCGTCAGCGCGTTCGCTTCGATCTGGTTAATCAACCTCATCGCCAAGAAAATTAAGAAGGCGGTTTCGTGATGTTTCGGCGTGATCTTGAAGCGAAATTTGGCGTTGTTGTCATTGCTCTGGCGTCAATTGCGGTCGTTTTTCTGCTGCTGCCGGTGGTGTTTGTGGTGCTGCATTCGTTCAGCCCAACGCGCTATTTCCAATGGCCGCCCACCGGGTTCACGCTCCAGTGGCACAAGAATTTCTACAATTCATCCATGTTCATGGATGCCGCGAAGAACTCGTTCACGATGGCCCTGATCGTGATGCCCTTGAGCCTGCTGATTGGAATCCCTGCGAGCTACGCTC
The DNA here is from genome assembly GCA_023451915.1 of Pseudomonadota bacterium. The sequence goes on from JAEXXS010000306.1 coordinate 3,232, forward strand.
TTGTTCGTGCAGACTTCAAAGGCAAGGGGCTGATCCAGCAGATCATCCTATCGCCGCTGATCATTCCGGGTGTGGTAACAGGTGTCTCGCTCCTCTCCCTGCTGTCGGCGGGTGGCATCCGTATCGGTCTTTTTGGTCTGTGCCTCGGCATATTGGTGTTCGCGTTGCCCTTTGCCATTCGCGCACTTTCAGCCAACCTCCTTGGCCTTGACCCACGGATCGAAGAGGCGGCTCGCAATCTTGGTGCCGGTCCCTTTCGCACCTTCTTTGTCATTGTCCTTCCACAATTGAAGTCGGGGATTCTGGCAGCATCGGTATTCATCTTCGTTGAGGCACTCGACAATTTTTCAATCGCTGTGTTCCTCACCAATGATCGTACCAAGGTACTGCCTGTGGCGGCCTATCAATACATCAAGGACTTTGATGATCCGACTGTAGCTGCCATGGCAACAGCGCTGATCGTCCTCTCGGTGATTGCGGTCGCGCTGCTCGAAAAGCTGATGGGCTTCCAAAAGAGCCTGAGACTGTAGGCTCGGTTCCTTTTGTTGAGTTATTGAAAATCAATGACCCCAAGGGGTCGGAAAGCTGGTGAAATAGCATGGCCGATATAGTCCGTATTGAACGACTGAAGCGCACCTCGATGGTCTCCATCCACAACGGCATCGCCTATGTGGCTGGCATGTGCGGCAATCAGGGCGAAACCATTCAGGATCAGACCCGTGTGGCGCTTGAAAAGGTTGACCGTTGGCTGAAGGAAGCCGGAACCGACCGGTCCAGGATTCTGCGCGCCACGGTGTGGATTTCAGACCAGAAACACTTCGATGCTATGAATGAAGTGTGGGAGCAATGGGTTGATCCGGAAAACCAGCCATCCCGTGCTGCGGGCGTCGTGCCGCCTGCGGCTCAAGGTTATGATGTCGAGATCATCGTAACAGCGGCAATCTGAGGGAACTTCCTCCAATGCAGACCAACAACAGTGGCAAGCTTACAGTTGCGGTGATTGGAGCCGGTGTCGTGGGCCTTTCCACAGCACGCTGGCTGCAGAAAAAGGGTTTGGACGTGGTCCTCGTTGACCCGACACCACCCTTGCCGGGCGTATCGTTCCGCAACGCCGCATCGTTTGGCAATGCCGCAACGATTGCGCCGTCGGGGATTTTCCCGACAGCCGCGCCGGGAATTCTCTGGAAGGTCCCAGGCATGTTGTTGCGTCGTGACGGGCCGCTTGCCCTTTATTGGCGTGATCTTTTCGATCTCGCTCCGTGGCTTGCGGCATTCATTTCCGCGTCTTTGCGTAGCCGCCAGGACGGAACCATATCGGCGCTCGCTTCACTGATGAAGGTGATAGAACAGGGCCATGCGCCGCTGATGGAAGAAGTCGGCGGCATTCGCCTGGCGCGCGGCAGGGGTTCGATCCATCTTTATCGTACGGAAGAAGAAGCGCAGAATGCCAAGAAATCCAATTTTCGGCGGCGTGCTGAGGGGATTGAGGCGAAGTACCTTTCGCAAGGCGAAATTGCTACCCTGGAACCCAATCTTGCGCCAGGCTATGTCGGCGGAACGTTATTCCCAGGCTGCTTTGTCGTAGACAGTCCCGAAGCCTATTGCAGGGGACTTGCCGAGTTAATCCAAAAACATGGCGGTCGTTTCGTCACGGCGAAGGTCGAACGAATTGAAAGCAACACTGATGGCGTGCGGCTCCATACCGGAGGCGAGACCCTCTCTGCAGACCGCATCGTAATTTCCGCTGGGGCGTGGTCGCGTGGACTGTCTAACCAGCTTGGCGACCGCCTCAACATGAATACCGAGCGCGGTTATCATGTCGCGTTTGCACACAATGAGCCGCTATTGACGCACCCTGTCATGTATCCTTCCGATGGGTTCTTTCTCACCCCGCTAT
>JAEXXS010000317.1 GCA_023451915.1 Pseudomonadota bacterium
GCGAGGTGATCGGTCGTGAAGCCAAGGGCGGCTTCATCCCGCTCTTCATGACCATCGGCAAGCTGCCGCAGAAGCGTGGTTTCTGCGCCGTGCTGCGCGATATCACGCAGTGGAAGCGCACCGAGGAGGAACTGACCAATGCGCGCAAGGAAGCCGAGCGCGCCTCCAACCAGAAGACCGATTTTCTGGCGCGCATCAGCCACGAAATCCGCACGCCGCTCAACGCCATTATCGGCTTTTCCGAACTGATGGCCGATGAGAAATTCGGCCCCATCGGTAATGATCGCTATCGCGATTATCTGCGGGATATCAACCGCTCGGGCAATCATGTGCTGGCGCTCGTCAACGACCTACTGGATATTTCCAAGATCGAAGCCGGTGCGCTGGAAATGCAGTTTGAAGCGGTATCGCTGAATGACGCGATTGCCGAGGCCATTGCGCTGATGCAGCCGCAGGCAAATCGCGAGCGCATCATTATCCGCTCCAGCTTCCAGTCCAACCTGCCGGACATCGTTGCGGATGCGCGTTCGATCAAGCAGGTGGCGCTCAATCTCTTGTCCAATGCGGTGCGGTTTACCGCGCCAGGCGGTCAGGTGATCGTCTCGACCAGCTATGAAATGAATGGCGATGTGGCCATGCGGGTGCGCGATACGGGCATCGGCATGACCAAGGCGGAAGTCGAGCAGGCCCTGAAACCGTTCCGTCAAGTGAACGCTTCGCAGCGCCGCCAAAGCGAACAGGCGCGCGACTGGCGCAATGAGGGCACTGGCCTTGGCCTGCCGCTCACCAAGGCGATGGTTGAAGCCAACCGCGCACAGTTCGCCATCGACTCGACGCCCGGACGCGGCACCGTTGTGGAAATTCTTTTCCCCCCGACACGGGTTCTGGCCGATTGATCAGCCAGAGCACGGCCAAGCCAAAAAAAAGCGCCGGATAAAACCGGCGCTACGAGAATCTCAGAGACAAAGACACAAAAGCAACTTGCAAGAGGATGCCGGAAACGGCGGCTCGATCATTACCCGTTGTGTTAACGTTTTCTCGCATAATGCCGGTTAATGCGGTCTTAATTTCATCGTTCCAAATTTACCCATTCGTAGCCACTGTAAAATCAGGGTTAAATTTTAGCACACAATTGATTAACCATAGCGCGTCGCAAGCTAAATTGTGACACGGTTTTGCGTCAGGGACTGCGCGAAAACAATTTGAGCGATTCCCTTGCACGAAGAACCGTTCTAAACCGAATCTGCGAAGGCGGCTTTGCTTTGCGGTTTCGCTCGTTTAAACGATAGTCAGGGGAATTAGGGATCGGATGGTTGATGCGCTGGCCTAAATTCGCACGCCTTTTCATCGCGCTTATCATTCTTTGTGCCGCGGCTGCAGCAACCTTGTTGGCCGTGGTGCCCTTCATCGTTTCGACCGATGCGATCCGCGTGCGTGTGGCGCAGGAAATCAGCGCCTGGACCGGCTATAGCGTCGAGCTGCGGGAAGCCCCGCGGCTTAAAGTTTTCCCCGTGCTGCGCGCATCGCTGAATGGCGTCACCTTGAGCAAGATGACCGAACAGGGCCAAAAACCCTTCATGAGCGCGGCTCGCATTGATGTGGAGCTGTCGCCGCTCGATGCGATCATGGGGCATATTTCCTTCTCCGAAACACAGATCGTGCGCCCGCATGTCAATCTCGACGGGCCGGTTTCTAACTTCCCTGCCCTGCTCGACGCCATTGCCAATTCCAACGGTCGGCTTGGCACCGCAATCCGCGCCCAGCGCGCCTTGCAGAAGCGCGGCACGAACAACGACACGCAGGCCACCGAACAGGCATCGCAGCCTTTTGGCCGCGTGGTGGTGCGCGACGGTACGATTTCCTTTCCGCGTACCGAAAACGGCGGAGACGCGGCGAAAGACGAACAGCTGACCAATGTGAACATGACGCTGGAATGGCCCCAGACGTCGAGCGCGGCAACATTGCGCGGCAGCGGCAAATGGCGCAACGAAGCCTCGCAATTCAGCATCACGGCGGCGCAGGCCCTGCCGCTTCTGGCGGGCGGCACCTCGGACGTAACGGCCAGCCTGACAGCCAATCCGCTGAGCCTGACCTTTCAGGGGAAGGCTAATATTTCGGAAGACCGCTTCTTCGAAGGCGATCTGAGCGCAAAGACGCCGTCCTTGAGCGGCGCGGTGCGCTGGCTAAGCCTGCCGCCCATCGCGGGCAGTTCGCAGGTCGGTGCTTTCTCGCTCGATTCAACCATTACCGCCACGCCGAAGCGTTGGAAATTTGCCAATGTGGAGATGAATGCAGGCGACAGCCCTGCCAAGGGCGTCATTGAAATCGGTCTGGAACAGGAGCAGCCCGCCGTCACCGGCACGCTTGCCTTCGACAAACTGGATCTTCGCAGCCTGTTCGCCGCTTTCGTGCCCCTGCCGGATACCACCGCACGCGCGCCGAATGATCGCGGCGATGTCGACACCATCAATACCAGCTTTTTCGACCGCTCCGAATTCGACCTGCGCCTTTCCGCCCAGAACGCCACGGCGGGCCCCGTGGCGCTGACGGGGGTTGCAGCCGCGATCCAGATTCGCGGCGGCCGCGCGATTTTCGATATTGGCGACGCGAAAGCCTTCAACGGCACCTTGCAGACAAATGTGCAGATCGTGCGCGATCTCAAGAGCGCCACGGGCGAGCTGCGTTTTAACGCGAGCGACATTGAGAGCACGCAGTTTCTGACGGCGCTTGGTTTCGACAAGCCGTTCATCAGCGGCAAGGGCAATGTTTCGCTGTTCATGAAGGGGCCGGTCAATCGCTGGTCCAGCCTGCTTTCCGGTGCGCAGGGCAATGTCTCCGTGCAGCTGAACAACGGCCAGATGCAGGGATTTGCGGTTCAGGATTTTCTGACCAAGGCCGAGAGCGAGCGCTTCTTCGCGCTGGAGCGGAAGGACAATGTCGCACTTGCCTTTAATCGGCTCGACCTCAAGGCCAATCTTTCCGAAGGCGTCGCCTCGCTGGAAAGCGCACGCCTCGACACATCGGACGGCACGCTCAATCTTGCTGGCATTGTGCCTTTCGTGGATCGTAGCCTTGCGCTGAGCGGCGAAGTCATCTTCCCCAACAGCCAGCCGGAAACGCCGGAACAGCAGCCGCAGGCCGGGGCGGAAGGCCAGCCAGCGCCAGCGCCTGCCGAGAATGCAACGCCCGCAAAGCCGCCGCTGCATTTCTTCGTCGGCGGCTCGTGGGATCGACCTTTCATCTCCCCATCGTCAACCGGATTGGGGCAGTAAAGCCCCAGTCAGATTCTACCCCATGCGGAATGCTGCCTGCTCATCGCGGCGGCGCTGCACTTCGCGGCGCTTGTTGACAATGGAGGCGATGATGACGCCCGTAGTCACCAGCGCGATCAGAATGGTACAGACCGCGTTGATTTCCGGCGTCACGCCCAGGCGCACCTGGCTGTAGATTTTCATCGGCAAGGTGGTGGCGCCCGGACCGGAGGTGAAGCTTGCAATCACCAGGTCGTCGAGTGACAGGGTGAAGGCCAGCATCCAGCCGGAAACCACGGCAGGAAGGATCACCGGCAGGGTGATCTTCATGAAGGTGGTGACCGGCGGCGCGCCGAGGTCCATCGCCGCTTCCTCTAGCGAGCGGTCGAAGCTCACCAGACGCGACTGCACGACCACTGCCACGAAACACATGGCAAATGTGATATGCGCCAGCGTGACCGTCCAGAAACCGCGGTCGAAATTCATCGCCACGAAAAGCAGCAGCAGCGACAGGCCGGTGATCACATCCGGCATGACCAGCG
>JAEXXS010000414.1 GCA_023451915.1 Pseudomonadota bacterium
AAATATGGCGAGACCGTGGAATACGGCCTTATGTGCCGCTTTCTACTGCTCTTTTACCATCACGTCAAAGAAGCTTTTTCACGAAAAGACTAACAATTGGTCGCACCTTTGCGACACTTTCACGTGAATGCGGCCTTCAATCGTTTGAAGGCCGCAATTTCAAAAAACATGTGTAATTTCATCAACTTTATCAAAAGCGCGTCACGTGCCGAATCGAATCACATAGCTTGACCAATCGGCCGCCGTCGCGATCTGCTCATAGAGCTTGCGTCCGTCTTCCGGCACGCGCGGCGCATTGAGCACCAGCTTGGACCAACTGCGCTCTTCCGCCTTGTCGGCCAGCAGATCGATCAGCGCCTTGGCGATGCCTTTGCCGCGATGATCGTGATGGACATAGATATGGTCCACCTGCCCTGCACGCAGGCCCGAAACCGGCTCCGGCAGATCATAGAAAATCACAAAGCCCACGAGATTGCCGTCCACGCGCGCACCCAGAATTTCCGTGGCGCGGTCCTGTAAAAGATGCTCGGCGTAATAATCGTCGGGACGGCGCGGCGCGCCACGCTTCAGCGCCTGCGCATAGCTGGCGAGCAGCGGCGCAAATTCGTGGGCATCACGAAGATGAAGATGCGCAATATCGACGGCATGATCTTTGGTCATTGAACATTCCTTGGCCTTCGGGGCGGTTCAAGTCGCCTTTGGTCACAACGCCGCGAAGCAGTTGCGTCCAAAGGCTTATCCGATTGTAGCCAGCACGGATGACAAAGGTAAAGAAAGAGTTAAGATGGTGTGGAAACTCTTTTTGCGTCAGACGACAAAGGGGAAACCACACCATGGCAAACGGAAACAGAATTGCCTTTCTGGCTTCCTGTGGACTCGCGCTTTTTGGCTGGATCTCGGGGGCATCCGCCGACACCATCTTGCGCTATGCCGATGCGTCCGGAAACCTGATCATGCAGAAGGCGGGCGGCGGCGCCAAGATTATCCATGTCGGTGCGGCGCATAGCGACCCGATGGTGGGCGCTGTGCGCCCGGCAAAAGCCCCTGCAACCATCACCCCTCCGCAAGACAAGGCTGTGGCCTATATCGTCGGACCGCCCAACAGCAGTTGTGAAAGCGCTGTCGTTTTGCGCGGGCGCTCATTCATGGTTGGGCTGGATAGCGGCGAAACGCCGGTTCTGGATCATCCCGGCTGTTGAGCCGGATTATCCGCGTGTGCGGGATGAGCCTGAGGGGCGAAACTCCACCACATTTTCATCGGAGATGATCGGCGAGGCCGCGCGCACGCAATTGCGACCGCCCTTTTTCGCCTCATACAACGCGCCATCGGCTCGCTTATAGAGATCGGAAAACATGTCGTCGAACTCCATTTCGGCAACGCCGAAGCTGGCGGTAAAATCGATGTCGCCATTATGGCTCGGGATCTGGATCGTGCCGCATGCCAGACGCATGCCATCGGCACAGCGCGACGCCGTCTGAATGGTGTTTCCCGGCAACAGGACCGCAAATTCCTCCCCGCCCATGCGGGCCGCAAAACCGCCCCGGGCAACAGCCGTCTTGCGCAATTCAGCAGCAAAGGCTGCAATGACCCGGTCGCCCAGCGCATGGCCGTAATTGTCGTTGATCAACTTGAAATAGTCGATATCGCAAATCACCAGCGACAGAGCCTGCCGTGACCGCTTTGATTTATCGATAGCCGCTTCCGCCCGCAACGCAAAGCCACGGCGATTGAGCAGCGCCGACAGCTCATCCGTTTCGGACCGGATGGTCATGTCCGAAATCAGTTCACGCATCAGGCTCAACAGCAACAGCAGCCCCGCCGCGACCGACAGACCTGCGCCAATCGACTGGGCAAAAAGCGCGTAGGCCGTGTTCACATAATCATCCGGATCGGCACCCGCGCCGCCTGAGATATTGGCAAGCACTGGCTTCAGGAGAAAATGGAACGCACTCAAGGAAAAGAGCGCGGCCATCAACATATCGACGGCGCTGCGTCTGCTGAAACGCAGAATTACCCAGACCGCTAGCGCCAATGCCAGAAAATAAGGCGTCTGGTAGAGAAACAAACCCGCCCACGTGCTGCGCGCAATGCCATAAATGGCGTAGATCATCGTGAGCGAAACAAATACGAGCAGGCCGAGCATCTTCCACGGCGTCGGAGCGGCATACATCCGTGCCAGACCGACAACGAGGCACACCAGCGTCATCAGATAGGTCGCAAATGCAAGCATATAGCCGAGTTGCTGGCTTGGCATGGACGGCATAGCGAGCTCGGTCAGGAAATAGAGCATCGCCAGAACGAAGCCCATCGCAAAGACCCGCGCCGCCGCATTGCCTTGCGCATAAACGGCGATGCCGAAAAACGCAAAGGCAAACAGACCGGATACGGTCATGTTGATGATGAGAATGAAATCGGCCCCGCCCATGAATGCCTTTTTCCGTTCGCCGTGCAGTCAAACAAGAAACACTCATTTAACGGCGCTCACTTTTTCATGAAATATGCAAGGAAACCATGAAAAAGCTAATAACGGCAGAGCTATTTAAGGCTTTTGTTTTCAATATTTCTATTGGGAACGAAGCATAAAGAAAAAGCCGCCGGATCGCTCCGGCGGCTTTTGCAATGCGGTGTCTTAGAGCGGTTCCGGTTAAAACGGAATCGTGGAACCGCTCTATCTATTTGTTTTTACGCATTATCCGACGCATCGAAGCGGGACCAGAAATCAGTCCAGTGGACTGATTTCCCCGCGTAGGCGCTACGCACTTTTGCTGGAAATGCTCTAGGGAACTCAGTTCCAGTCGCGAATGTCCACGAAGTGACCGGCAATCGCAGCTGCAGCGGCCATGGCCGGCGATACGAGATGCGTGCGGCCCTTGAAGCCTTGACGGCCTTCGAAGTTACGGTTCGAGGTCGAAGCGCAACGTTCGCCCGGCTTCAGACGGTCGTCATTCATGGCGAGGCACATGGAGCAGCCCGGCTCGCGCCAGTCAAAACCGGCTTCGATGAAAATCTTGTCGAGACCTTCGGCTTCCGCCTGTTCCTTCACGAGACCCGAGCCCGGCACGATCATGGCGTTAACGCCATCGGCAACCTTCTTGCCAGCGGCCATACGCGCTGCGTCGCGCAGATCTTCGATACGGCCATTGGTGCAGGAACCGATGAAGACGCGGTCGATCTTGATGTCGGTCATCTTGGTGCCCGGCTTCAGACCCATATAGTCGAGCGCGCGCCACTTCGATGCACGCTTGGTTTCATCCTTGATTTCATCCGGATTAGGCACAATGTCGGTGACGAAAACGACGTCTTCCGGCGAAGAACCCCAGGAAACAACCGGCGAAATCTTGGCGGCGTCCAGCTCGACGATCTTGTCGAAATGCGCGCCTTCGTCCGAATGCAGCGTCTTCCAATAGCTGATAGCCTGTTCCAGCGCTTCGCCCTTCGGCGCGCGCGGCTTGTCCTGCACATAGGCGAAGGTCGTTTCGTCCGGCGCGATCAGACCAGCGCGTGCGCCGCCTTCAATCGACATGTTGCAGACGGTCATGCGACCTTCCATCGACAGGGAGCGAATGGCGCTGCCTGCATATTCGATCACGTAGCCGG
>JAEXXS010000423.1 GCA_023451915.1 Pseudomonadota bacterium
CTTGCTCATGCCAGCCAGACGGCAAATCTTGCCGAGTTGTCGGCTTCGATCGCACATGAGGTGTCGCAGCCGCTGACAGCTTTGTTATCCAGTTCTGAAGCGTGCCAAAGATGGCTTTCATTGGAGCCGCCGAATGTCGCCCGGGCCCAACAGTCCTTGGAGCGCATCATTCGCAGTGGAAATTCTGCGCGCGAAATCATCAGCCGTATTCGCGCGCTTTTCGCCCAGTCTGACGACAACAGGCAAATGACGGATCTGCCTCGATTGATCAACGACGCTCGTGACCTTTTGGCGGAAGAATTATCGAAAAACCGCGTGAAATTTGAATTCGAAGCCGAAAAGAATCTTCCTCTGCTGATGCTGGATCGCATTCAGGTTCAACAGGCTCTTATCAACTTCATGCGCAACGGGATTGATGCGATCAGTACCACCTCTCAAACTCGACTGCTTCGCATCAGCGTGACGCGAAAAGACGAAGTCGTAGAGACTGCGATCAGTGACACCGGTTGCGGTGTAGAATCGCCGCTGCAGATATTTGAGCCATTCTTCACCACGAAGGCCCAAGGTATGGGGATGGGGCTCGCAATCTGCAGATCAATCATAGCGTCGCACGGTGGAGATCTGTGGGTGGAAAAAAACGAACCCCATGGAGCCACATTCATCTTTTCGCTGCCGATGGTGAACAATGACGCTTAGCAGCAGGAATTCGACCACATCATTAATCCCGAGCCGATGATTTGGGATGGTCGTGGTGGAGCTGGAATAGGTCCTGGCTCACCGCCGTAAATCGATATTCGCGGTGAGCCAGAAATTTCTCCTCTGGCCGAAGGCTAGCAAGGCCAGTTCAGAACTCTATTTTTTGATGAATTCCAATAGGTCTGCATTGATAATGTCTGCCTGAACGGTCGCCATGCCGTGCGGAAATCCCTTATAGATTTTGAGTTCCGCATTTTGCAGCAATTTGGCCGAAAGAGGGGCGGAGTCGGCAATCGGGACCACCTGGTCGTCGTCGCCATGCATAACCAACGTCGGAACGGAAATCGACTTCAAGTCTTCCGTAAAATCCGTTTCGGAGAACGCTTTGATACCAAGATAATGAGCATTTGCGGCACCTGCCATGCCTTGACGCCACCAATTCTGAATGAGCGGTTCCGAGATCTTGGCCCCTTGTCGATTGAAGCCATAGAATGGACCGCTTGCCAGATCTCTGTAGAATTCCGAACGATTTGCAGCCAAAGCACTTCTAAAGCCATCGAACACTTCGATTGGCAGACCACCAGGATTGGACGGCGTTTTCACCATGATCGGCGGAACAGCACCGATCAGTACAAGCTTCGAAACGCGGCCTTTTCCATACTTCGCCGTATAACGGGTCGCTTCTCCGCCGCCAGTCGAGTGGCCGATATGGATGGCATTGTGAATTCCCAGATGTTCGATGACTGCAAACACGTCAGCGGCGTAATGATCCATGTCGTGTCCATCGCTGACTTGGGCAGAACGTCCATGACCTCTGCGATCGTGCGCTATCACACGGAAACCTTTGCCCAGAAAGAAGAGCATCTGGTTGTCCCAGTCATCTCCGCTCAACGGCCAGCCATGATGAAACACGATGGGTTGCGCATCCTTGGGACCCCAATCCTTGTAGAAGATAGCCACGCCGTCCTTCGTAACGACATGATTATCGCCGGAGCGAGTTTTCATGGAATTGCTGGCCGATTGGGCGGGCGTTGAACCCAGTGTTGTGCCGGCCGCCGCGAGGGCGATGGTGCCGGACATGATTGAACGACGGGTAGCCGTCATTGATAGCTGTGTCATCTCACACTCCTAAAGGTAAATTGAAGCGACGATTGATTTCATGAACTGACAGTTCACGTCAAAACGCTAACAGAGTTGGTTGGAGAGAGGACCTATCCTCATGATCAGCTGCGCCTCTCCCTTGGAAGCAGCATGCATCCGGTATCAATGGATGGCTGCCAGGGAAATGGTCGCTCAATGAGGCATCGGAGCAGGGGAAACGCGCAAGCCAAAATCCTGGTTTTAGGCTGGGAGAATATCGACGCTTGTATCGCTTCCTTAGACCCAAGAACAAATAGCAAGCGCAGCTGGCCCGTCTCATGATTGTCCGATTACCGCAAACTAAGGAAATGCCGGACGTCTGGAGGGTCGGTTTATGGATGAGCAGGTACCAAAAAAATGGTTGGAATGGACGAGCCTGTTGCTGGGACTAGCAGTCACCTATTGCGTTTTTGCCTATACTGAGCGACCCTTCATTGCCTGGAATGCGGGTGCAGTGGGCACGGTGGTTGTATGTTGCTCCGTCGTGGCGATATGCCACTATCGAACCTTTGCTGAGTGGATCAACTTTGTTCTCGGCTGCTGGATAGTGGTCACGCCTTATGCACTCGCCTTCGAAACGCAATTTACAGTGACTTTAGTACACGTCGTTCTTGGCAGCTGCATTTCTATAAATGCTGCAGCTCAATTGATCTGTGAAAAAGGAACGAGACGCCGGTTCGACGGTTCTGGCAGCCGCATAAAATTCGATTGATAGTCGCTCTCGTATTTGAACCCCGTTTTTCGTACGCGACAAGCCCGCGCTTTATTTCGAAGCTCATTACCCCAATCTATACTTCAGTATCGTCAAGGTTAGACCTTCAATACGCGATTGGACACCTCCGAATAATTGTCTCCCGCAACCTCTTCCGTTCATGATCGCCCCGCATTCAATCATCCTCGTTGGAGCACGCGGCATAGTCATTGTTCGATGGTCGAATAGCTCTCTGCCCGATCAATTAACGGTGGACGCCGCTGAGAAGCGGCTGCACCGTCTTTCTGTCCTCACCAACGATGGAAGATTAGGAGTGCACTTTGGATAGGCACGCTCGTCAAACGGGCGCAACGGAGACATCTTATGAAACACGAGACAAGCACAAGCAAATCTGGGCCCGAAGAACTGGTACCATCGCGATATGCGGTACGTATCGGCGATATCGATGTACTGGTGGTCAGCGATGGTGTTCTTCCGCTTCCGACCGAAATGTTGGGCTACAATGCCGACGCCGCTTCACGCGCCGAATGGTTGGGCGATATGTTCCTGCCCAAGGATGCGTTCGACTGGTCTTTGAACGTGGTGGTGGTGCGCAGCGGCAACCAGACTATTCTCGTCGATGCGGGACTGGGCCTCGACCCTGATCTTAATTTGCCTCGGGCAGGGCAGTTGGTCAAACGGTTGGCCGCAGCCGGTATTGATCTGGCTTCCGTAACCGATGTCGTAATTACCCATATGCACATGGATCATATCGGTGGTCTTCTTGTTGACGGTGTGAAAGAGAAGCTACGCCCCGATCTTCGCATACATGTGGCGGCTGCTGAGGTGGAATTCTGGCAGTCGCCCGATTTCACCCACGTCCATATGCCCGAAGGCTTTCCAGACGCGCTTAGAGCAACGGCAAAACGGTTTGCTGAAGTATACCGCGATAATCTGCGAACATTTGACGAGCAGTTCGAGGTAGCGCCGGGTGTCGTCGCCTATCGCACCGGCGGACATACGCCGGGACACAGCGTCGTTCGGCTGGCATCAGGCGAAGATCGGCTGACATTTGCCGGTGATGCGATTTTCGCAGTGGGATTTGATCATCCCGATTGGTACAATGGTTTCGAACATGATCCGGAAGAGGCCGCCCGCGTTCGTGCACGGCTCTTGAAGGAATTGGCGGAAACTGGCGAGCAGCTCGTGGCTACCCATCTTCCCTTCCCATCCGTTGGTCGGGTGGCGTTTGAGGGTAACGCCTATCGCTGGGTTCCGGTATTCTGGGACTACTAACAGCGTAAATACCGGACACACTCCTTTTGGTGTGTCCGGTTGTTCCGCACCAGATAATTCGCACTGGGGCGGAGCAGATCGCTGCGCGGAAACCACGCAGCGATCTGCTGTGAGAGCGACAACGCAGGGAGGGGTTGCGTTTTTCCGACAGATACTGCCGGGTCGTCGCCCCGGTTTTGATGGTCGCTTTTGTATGAACGCGAAGAAAAAGCGCCGGTTTCACTTATAAATTTTGGCTGATGAGAACATTCCCATCAGAACTGGACTTTCAACCGTGCTGCACAGGCGGCATGTTCATGCAGACTCGTGCAAGATGCGCAGTCTTGAGGACACAGCTTCTTTTCCTCATGTTCATCCGGTTTCGCGCCGCCGGAAATCGTTGCATTCTTGCTGGGCGAATTTACACGCACCGATGGTACAAAGGATCCCATAACTTAACCTCCCGTCAGGTTGATGGATGGCAATTATGAGCGTTCAGCAGGCGATGTTTCTACCGTTTTGAGGAAGTGAAACGTTTAGATCATTGTTCAGGAAACCCTATCCCAAGGATGGGGCGGCGGTATTGCCTGCCCGGCAACTTTCCATTCCAAGTCGAAGAGAGCAGAGCCTGTACGCGAGTATGGACCTGCTACGTCCTGCATCCAATCGATTTTGCTACCTCATGCTCCTAGCATCGCACATGCACCGGCAGGTCAGCCGGGCGTAATGAGCAGGGAGAATTCGATGGTGCAGCTGAAACCCGATCGAAGTGCGTTTAAATCTCGAGGCTCCAATTCAAATGTAATATCACCTGATCTCCTTGAAAGAGCAGGCGTTGCGCACGAGTTGGGTAACCTCATTCAAATTGCCGCTTCGGCGCTAAACATAATCGCCCGAAAAGACGAGGCGGATGGGCACCCGGTGCACGGTGCCGCGATCGATGGTGCCAGAGCATCGCTCGAACGCGCGGGCGTGCTCGTGAGGAACGCCATTCGTCAGGCGGGCCGTATCGAAACCACGGTTGAACCAATAGACGTTAGACGTTCACTCGCCGAAATTGGAGACCTCATTCGGGACAACTGGGCACCGGGCCACAGGGTTGATATTCGGTTCAGCCAGAGTTTGCCAGCAGTCAGATGCTTATGCCTGGAACTTCAAAGTGCTAT
>JAEXXS010000450.1 GCA_023451915.1 Pseudomonadota bacterium
GTGTCGAAACTGCCTCGGGGAGTCAATCTGGGGCCGAAAGGCGTTTCGACAGTGGTTTTCACCGGTTCGCCCGCCCATTCGATAGCATGCGCTTCTTCATTGCGGAACAAAACAAGATAATCATTAAACGCCATTGAAAGCGGTATCGCCAGCATGCCTGCAACGCTTCCTGCATAGTCGGCCAAATGGCCCCTGATTTCCTGGCTGGCCCAAAGCTCGCGCGGTGATTCACGGCTTGCGATTTTCAGGAGTTGGCGCGTTTGATGTTCGTTGAGTACATCGCCAATTTGAAGCCACTGCCCATTCATCCATAAGGCGGCTCCGTTGCCTGAAACCAATTCCGAAAATTGGCGAAGTTGTTTCCCCAGACTATCGCGAATTTCGTCACTGATGCTTAATTGGGATACGATTGCGTCGAGCTTTGTTCGGGCGTCGGCAGTGATCTGCAGTGTTTTGCGTCTTTCACAATCGGCAATATGGAGCGAAAAATATTGTCCGAACAATTCGGCACCTATTCGCAAGGGAAGAGGTGTGACTTTCGGACTGTCGTGATGGCATGAAATCAGGCCCCATAATTCGCCATCGACGACAATCGAAATCGATAACGAAGCAGAGACGCCCATATTTCGCAGGTACTGGCAGTGAATCGGGGAAACGCTACGCAACTGTGCAAAGGACATATCAACCGCGGGTTCTTCCGCTTTGAGCGAAGGAAAAAGCTCAATGGGCTGGTAGGATGCGTCCGAAATCATCCTTATGGTATTTATAACATAAAGACGGCGAGCCTGGACCGGGATATCCGACGCCGGAAAATGCTGCCCTATGAAGCTGCCAAGCATGGGTGACTTTGCTTCTGCGATGACGCGACCAGCTCCATTATGGAGAAATTGATACACCATCACGCGATCGTAACCCAGCATGGCTCGGACGAGGCGCACGCCTGTGGCAGCCACACCCTCAACAGTTTCTTCGCGGCCAATGCGACGAATGACGCTGCGCGTGAGATCAAGCGCCTCACGAGCACTTCGGCCACGATCCACGCAACGTTCTATTTCAACGAAAGTTCTTCCCTTATGCGTATGGATTACAGCGTCAAACAGCAGTGTTTTGCCTGGAAAGCGCAGTCCCAGCACAACAGACGACGAGCCCGGCTGTTGAGCTTTGGCGGCTGCGTTCCGGAAATCATGCGCATTCTTCTCGCCAACAATAAAAGAAATAGCGGTGCCAGGGATCAAATCCCCTCTATAGCCCGTTATGCTGGCAATATTCGCTGAAGCAAAAAGGAGCTTTTCACTAGACTGATCCAGGACAAGCATTGCGCCGTGCGGCTGGATCGAACCTGGAATGTGGATTGGTTCGCGATCACAATTGGTGAGATTGACGGGTTGGGACATATTCATTGCGGCAGAACTTTCCCGGACTTAACCGTTCGTGGGCGCACCTTCGGCAGGAATGCCCAATTAACTGAGAGTTGAAAACGGCAAGACGTAAAGACCGCTGACAAATGAGAATATCTGTTGAGATGTAGTATCAACAATGAAGCATATAAACCAACCCATCATTTTCAATGGGTTACGATAATTACGTCTAAAAGTAACATAGACCGAAACGATCGTCCGTCCACTATTGGACACAACGACCGCGAAAAGAGGAAATCGATGGTATGAACTTAACATCGACACAAGAAATGTCGGGCAATTTGTTGCTCATGATGCTCAGCGAGGAGGACCGACAAAAGCTGCTGCCGCATACGGTCTTTTACGAGTTTGAAGCGGAGGCTGTTTTGCAGAAGGCGGGAGATGACGTTGTTCACACGTGGTTTCCGTGCGGGTCTGCGCTGGCGAGTTT
This sequence comes from Pseudomonadota bacterium, assembly GCA_023451915.1. The sequence goes on from JAEXXS010000450.1 coordinate 1,849, forward strand.
TCAGCGATGGGTCGATGAAGACAATAGCGCAGTCGAAATCGCGCTGATCGGAAGGGAAGGGGCTGTGGGCGGTATTGTGTCGAACGGAAGTCTACCCGCCTATGCCACGGCCATCGTTCGTAATTCGGGAAGTTTTGTCAGGATCAAAACGGCTGCACTCGAACAGTTGAAGCTGGAGTCTATATCGCTTCGGCACTGGTTTGCGCGCTATTCAGATTGCCTGATGGCGCAGGTGTTTCAAACGGCTGCTTGTAACGCGACCCATACGATAACACAGCGAACTGCCAAATGGCTGCTGGCAGCGGCAGAACGGACCGGCACAGATCAATTCGAGATGACGCATGATCAGCTGTCAGAAATGCTGGGAGTTGGCAGGACTTTTGTGACGCGCATTATCGGTCAATTGCGTAACGAGGGTATTATTGCCACCAGACGCGGATTATTTATCATCAATGATAAGAGCGCATTGAAGCGTAAATCCTGCAAGTGTACGCAGGAAATCGAGGAGCATTACGACGCCGTGATGCACGGAATTTATTCGTGACGTTCCCTCGTTTAGCGCTTGAACTGCCCACTATCGAGAACGCCCATCTGGCAAAGTCAGCAAAACGATATTAGGTAGGCGTTACGAGCGTAATGAACGATGGAAAATTTTTCTAATGACCCAGCATACTGTCCCGCAACGTCGTTGGGATTTGAAGGCTGCTACCGCGCCTTACCATGACAGGATTGACAGGCTTGGTTCGTTATATGGCATGTTCGATTCATTGAACGCCTATAGGAAATATCTAAAAGCCACCTGGCACAGCAGATTAATTCTGGAATCACTGCTGGATAACATTGAACTAAAAGGTGTTTTCCCAGATTGGGATAAACATAAAATTCAATCTGAACTTCAACAGGATTATGCGGACCTGTCCGACGGGGAAGAATTGAAAAGACCGGAATCGAAGTACGCCGCTGGAAAGCCTGTTGATTTGCCCGCCGCGATTGGCACGCTATATGTGCTCGAAGGTTCCGCGTTAGGGGCGACACTTCTCATCCAGAAAGCCCGATTGCTTGGTCTTGGCGCGGAATATGGCGCGCGTCATTTAACAAAACAGGTCGGGAATTTAGCTGGTTGGAAGAAGACCGTTATTTTGCTGGAATCCGTGCAGCTCGACAAAAAGGATGAAGAGCGGTGCACCGAGGCGGCAATTTCCAGCTTTCGGACGTTTCAGATCAATTACGAGAAAGCTTTTGGTGCGTTGTAAGATCGCTGGCAGGATTGGAGCGTGTTGAGCTGCTATTCACCCGCTTAGCCGATGCCTGATTTGTTGCCAAAATCAATATTCTCACCCCAATGAGGCGGCCTCGGATGTCACCACTTATTTGAAATCTCAGTGATCCGAGCTAAATCTGTCTGCGTATAAGGCTGCTGAAAACAAAAGTTTCCTCTCGCAACAGTGGCACATGAAAGCTCAGCATAATTTACAGGTTCTGGCTTCGCTACGTCTGAGCGTATGGGGTTTAATGCGGATGAATGAACAGACTGCATCTGAAAATCAGCCTTCGATGGAGGAATTGATGCTGGCGGTCAGTTCCCGGCGCGATGTGGACGCATTCGAGGTGATTTTCAAGCATTTTGCACCCCGGGTAAAAGCCTATATGGCCAAACTGTCTGCCGATACGCAAACAGCGGAAGAATTAATGCAAGAGACCATGATTGCGGTCTGGAACAAGGCCGATCAATTCGATTTTTCCAAGGGCGCTTTGTCGACATGGATTTTTACCATCGCGCGCAATCAGCGCATTGATGCTGTGCGCCGTGCCCGTCGTCCGGAATTCGACCCGACCGATCCGGCGTTTGTGCCCGATGAGGAACAGCCAGCCGATGTGAGGATTGCCGAGCGGCAATCCGCCAGTCAGTTGCGCGCGGCAATGGCCGACTTACCGAAAGAACAATGTACCCTGCTTGAACTCGCTTATTTCGAGGAAAGCACCCATAGCGCCATCGCAAAGAAACTCAATCTGCCGCTCGGCACGGTTAAATCCCGCTTGCGACTGGCATTCAGTAAATTGCGCGCAGCGCTCGATAATTCGGGAGCGCACTGATGGATATGGACATTAAACATCATCTGAGCGATGAACTCCTTTCGAACTATGCCGCTGGAACACTGGCAGAGAGCTGGAGCATCGCTGTCGCCACGCATCTTGCGCTCTGCCCAGCCTGCCGTTCAAGGCTCAAACAGTTTGAACAGATAGGCGGCCAGCTTCTTGAAACGGTTGAGCCGCAGAAACTCGAAGCAGCCACGTGGGACAGTTTCAAAGACAGGCTGCAGAACGTGC
>JAEXXS010000456.1 GCA_023451915.1 Pseudomonadota bacterium
GTCACAAGCGTGCCCGTCAACATCGGAAAGGCCGTATGCGAATAGACGTAAGTGGCCGCCTTGTTGATCGGATCGCCGAATTCCAGTCGCGCCACCATCATTTCGACGGCAATCATGGCGTCGTCAACCAGAAGACCGAGCGCGATGATAAGCGCGCCGAGCGACACGCGTTGCAGCGATATATCCAGAAGCGACATCGACAGGAAGGTGATCGCAAGCACAAGCGGGATCGAGAGCGACACCACGAAACCGGCGCGCAAGCCAAGGCTCACAAAGCTGACCGCAAGCACGATGACCACGGCTTCAAACAGCGCGCTGGTAAAGCCGGAGACGGCCTCCTTCACGACATGCGGCTGGTCGGCTACCTTGAACACCTTGACGCCGACGGGGAGTTCCGCCGTCACCTGCTGCATCATCTTGTCGAGCGCTGCGCCAAATTCGAGCAGATTGCCGTTCGGCTTCATGCCGATGCCAAGTCCGATGGAATCCGCGCCATTGACGCGGAAGATGGATGTCGGCGGATCGACATAGCCGCGCGTGATGGTGGCCACATCGGAAAGGCGGAAGAACCGGTCATTGACGCGCAGATTGACCGCGCGCAGATCGGCTTCGGAATTGAACTGCCCGCTGACGCGGACACTGATCCGTTCCGGTCCGGCCTGCACGACGCCCGATGGCGTGATCGCGTTCTGGTCCTGCAAGGCTTGCAGAACGGCCTGCTGGTCGAGACCGAGCGCCGCCACCTGCCGCGTTGAAAATTCGAGATAGATCGCTTCATCCTGCGCGCCGATCAGCTCGACCTTACCGGCATTGGGCAGTGTTAAAATCTTGGCGCGCACATCTTCAGCATAGTCGCGCAATTGCCGCATCGACAGGCCGTCAGCGGTGAAGGCGAAGATATTGCCGAAAACATCGCCGAATTTGTCATTGTAATAAGGCCCGTAAACGCCGCTCGGCAGCTCCGGCTTGATGTCGTCCAGCATATGGCGGACTTCATTCCAGGCATCCGTCACTTGTCGTTTGCGCACTGTGTCTTTCAGGAAGACGAAGACGACCGACTGGCCCGCAGTGGTGACACTGCGCGTATAATCCAGCGTCTCCAGTTCCTCGAGCTTCTTCTCGATGCGGTCGGTCACCTGATTGAGCGTTTCTTCCACGGAAGCGCCCGGCCAGTTGGCCTGCACCACCATCGTTTTGACGGTGAATTCCGGATCTTCTTCGCGACCGAGTTCGAGATAGGAGACGAAGCCCGCGACCAGAAATACGAGCATGAAATACCAGACCAGCGATCTGTGGTTCAAAGCCCAGTCGGACAGATTGAATCCCTTTTTCACAGGCCAGTTCCTTTCTGGTCAAGACGGACTTTCTGTCCTTCTTTCAACTCATAGACGCCAGCAATCGCGACATAGCTGCCCACCTCGACACCACCGGCGACGAAATTGCCGCCCTGCCGCGCGATGACCTGAACATCGTGCAGCGAGACGGTCTCTTTGTCGGGATCGATAATCCAGATGCTTGTCTTGCCACCATCCTCGCGCAGGGCCTGGATCGGCAGGCGCACCGCATCTTTTTCCGGCGTCGCCAAAGCGGCGCGGATCGTCGCGCCGAGACGGAAGCCTTCGGGCGGATTGTCGAGTGCAATTCTGACCCGGCGGCTGCGCGTCTGGGCATCGGCCTGCGGGGCCACTTCCCGCACAGTGCCTGCACCGGTCACCGACGGGTCGGCCTGAAGCTGCACATTGAAGGCGGCACCGGGGGCGAAATACTGGGTCATGCTGTCTGGAATATCGACCACCGCTTCGCGAATGTCGGGACGCGCTACGGTCATCACGGCCTGACCAGCGGCGACGACCTGTCCAACCTCGGCATTGGTTGCGGAAATAACCCCGTCATAGTCGGGGCGCAACACGGCGTAACCACGCTGGTCCTGCGCCTTTTTGAGCCCCGCCTGTGCCTTTTCCAGTCCCGCACTGGCGCTGTCGCGCGCCTGTCTGGCGGCATCATAATCGGCTTGCGAAACATTGTTGCCTTTTAGCAAAATACGCTGCCGCTCCTCGCTGGCCGCGGCATTGGCATATTGCGCCTCGGCGCTTGCGAGATCGGCCTTCGCCGACTGGATCGCAAGATCAAGCGTCGACGGGTCGAGCGTTGCGACGGTTTCACCCTTCTGCACCAGATCGCCCACCTGTACCGGGCGGCTGATGATGCGCCCGAGCACGCGGAAGGCGAGGTCGGTCGAATAGCGCGGCTCGATCGTACCGGCAAATCCGGCCTGCGTGGCTGGCCGTGGTTCAACAACCATATAGAGAACCGGGCGGACCGGCTCGGCCTTGGCATCGCCTTCGTCACTCTTGCCGCAGGCTGCAAGCGCAATCGTCGCCATCAGCATCGCAGCGCGCATGAAGGGGAGGGCAACGGGCTTTCGGATATCTCGCATCATTGCGCAACCGCCCCTTCCTGCGTCTGCATGATTTCGGTCGGCTCGCCCGAGCGCAGCATCTGCGCGCCCTTCGTGACGATCAGTTCACCGCCGTTCAACCCGCTATCGACGATCACCCGTTCCTTTTCATAGGAAAGCACGGTGATCGGCACCAGCGTTGCAACATGGGTGTCGCCCGCCACCCGCCACACGGCGGGGCGTCCAGCGTCGGATGTCATAGCGCTCCACGGCAGGACGATGACCTGACGGCTATCCATATGCACTGTGCCCGTTACAGTCGCGCCAAGCGCCATCTGCGGCGGGGTTTTCGCGATGCCGACCTTGACCCTGACCGTACCGGTCTTCGCATCGACAACCGGAGAAATTTCGCGGATTTGGCCTTCGGCCACCACTGTGGCGTCCGACAGCAGCGCAATTGTCACGCCCATGCCGTCCTTGGCATGGTTGACCAGCGTTTCCTGCACGTCGAAGACGGCGTCGCGCGGGCCGTCTTCAGCAATGGAAAATGCCGTCTGTGCGGCCTGTATCACCTGACCCGCCTCGATGTTGCGCGCTGTCACGACACCTGAAACCGGGGCGCGCAGTTCGGTATAGGACAACTGATCGCGCGCATCGCTCAGCTGGCTCTCAGCGCTCGAAAGCGCACTTTGCGCGGTTTGCAGCGTCTGGCTTGCCTGGTCATAGGTGCTGCGGGTCGTGAAACCCTGAGCCAGCAGCACCTTCTGGCGTTTGAAATTGGCGTCCGCCTGCACGAGCTGTGCTTCTGCCGCATCCTTGGAGGCTAAGGCCACCCGCAGATTGGCCTGTTGTTCGGCATCGTCGATGCGGGCGATCAGCTGCCCCTGATCGACATGCTGGCCGATCTCGGTCTTGCGCTCCACAACCTGCCCGCCGAGACGAAACGAGATGTTGACCAGCGAGCGGGCTTCTATCGCGCCGGACAGCGTCAATTTAGGCTGATAATCACTTGCCGCGACCTTCATCACGGCGACCGCAACCACATTGCGGGAATCGGCATGGGCTGGGACGACAAAGCTCGTTGCCAATATGCAGAATGCAAAAGCAGCCGTGGTTCCGAATATAACGCTTCGTCCGGAGCGGAGGAAACGATAGGAAGGTTTTGCAATCATTGAACGATCCCGCTGGTTCGCATCTGCGGCACAATGCTATCAAACGTGTTTCAACGAAAGCTTATTTTTTTACGCAGGCGTCAAAATAATTCTATTCATCTTGCCCGTAAAAATTGCGAAGCCCGTCCCACGGCTCGATATCGCCGTTGCTCTCACTTGCCGACCCTATCACGTCACGAAACCGTCATGAGGCACTTCTAGTATTCCGTGCAATTGCACGGAGTCGTTGCGACTTCGGGCGTCATCTTCAGCTTATGGTGTGAACATGTTCGAGAGCAGCCATCTGGACCGTATCAAGGCGGAAATCGCCGATAGTTTCGATGAAGAGCTGGAAATGCAGATCGAGGAGGAGCGGCTTGATGCGCTGGTCGCCGAGGGCATGTCCGGCCCTGCCGAACAGACGCTTGAACGCCGCCTTTATTTCCGCGAGCTGTTTCGGCTCCAGCATGA
>JAEXXS010000153.1 GCA_023451915.1 Pseudomonadota bacterium
CATTCACGAAATTACGCAAATGCCGTTCCTTCGCCGCGACATCGGTAATCTTCTTCGCTTTGCCGAAAGCCATCACGGAGCGATAGTTACAGGAATGGTGAAATGCAGAACGCGCCAGCACCAGCCCATCCAGAGTGGCGAAGCTGACACAGACCTCCGCTTCCTCGCAGGCTTCCAGCATGCGGCTTGCCGATGAACCGTGCCAGTAGATGAAATTGCCTTCCCGCCATACGAGCGTCGGTGACACATAGGGTGTGCCATTGAAGACATAAGCCACATGGGCAAGCGGCTGCGCATCGATGATCGCATGAACGGTATCCGCATCATAATGGGCGCGATCATGCAGGCGTTTCACTCTGGTTCTGTCTGTTGGCGCATTCGTCATGCTGGTCATTCCCGTTTGCATTTGCACTTTCAATACATGCAAAATGCCGTCATAGTGGTATGCGGAAAATAACCACTTATAAGATATAGAACCGTGCCACTTATCGCATCGATCCCGGAGTTCGGCATTGACCGCAAGAGCGACACGTCGCTCGCCGTGCAGCTTGTAGAGCAGATAAGGCAGGCCGTTCTCAGTGGACGGTTGAAGCCGGAAAGTCGCCTTCCCTCTACGCGTGCCTTTGCCGAAGAATTGGGCGTATCGCGCGCCACGGCGCTGGCCGCTTATGACCAGCTGATTGCGGAAGGCTATCTGGAAGGCAGACACGGTTCCGGGACGCGCGTCGCCGCCCAGTTGCCCGACGTGACATTGAAAACCGGGCCAGCGAACACATCGGCGAGTGCTCTCAGCACGGCGAAAATTACGGCTAAGACGGTGCGAAAACCGCAGCCCTTTCAGCAAGGCGTTTTTGATAGCGATCATTTTCCCCATGCGGAATGGGGCAAGCTGCTTGGGCGCATCTGGCGCAACCCCGACGCCAGCCTGCTGAATGGGCACGATCCTTTTGGCTATTTGCCGCTGCGCGCCGCTCTCGCCCGCCATCTTCATGAATGGCGCGGCATGGCGGTCGATGCCGGGCAAATCCTGATTACCGGCGGCAGTACGGATGCTTTTTCTCTTCTGCGCGAAGCCATCTTCGAACCGGGCGATAAAATCTGGATGGAAGAGCCCGGCTATACGCCTGCCCGTAACATTCTCGGCGGTCAGGGAATTGACGTCGTCTCCGTGCCCGTCGATGGGAACGGTCTGGACGTGACGGCAGGAAGGCAAGCCGCCATGCATGCCTGCGCCGCATTTGTTACACCTGCCCGTCATCACCCGACTGGCGTTACCATGCCGCTGGCGCGGCGGCTCGATCTCATCGCCTGGGCACGCGAGAGTGATGCATTCATAATCGAAGACGATTATGACAGCGAGCACCGTTATATCGGCCAGCCGCTTCCAGCCCTGATGTCGCTCGACCGCGACCGCATTCTTTATATCGGCAGCTTCTCGAAAGTGTTTTCGCCGGTTCTGCGGCTCGGCTTCCTGATCGTGCCCCCGCAACTGATGGAAAAGTTTCGCACACTCCGGCAAGAGCTTTTGCTGCCGCCATCGCTTCTTGCACAACCGGCACTGGCGCAATTCATCGAAACTGGCGCCTTCGCCCAGCACATCAGGCGAATGCGCCGGCTTTACGCTTCGCGCCGCAACAGGCTGATTGCGGCATTGTCCCCGGGAGAACCATCGCTTTTTAGGATCGAAGCGCCGCCTGCCGGGCTGACCCTGTTGCTGGCGCTTTCCGATGAGCAAAGTGATGTGGTGCTGGCAAAAAAACTCGCCGACAGCGGGATAGATGTTCAGCCGCTGTCACCGCTCTATGGGTTTTTCAAACCAAGACAGGGGCTTATCCTTGGTTTCCCAGGCTTTGAGGAAGCTTCCCTGGAGAAATCTGCAACAGCGCTGATAAAAATCCTCGAAAGCTCAATTTGAACTGCGTCCGTTAGCACTTTCGTAAACTTTGGATTCAGTTTTTGCCGGTAATCTAACCTGAGCAATGACTCGGAAGAGCGTTGCAGCCCATTTGTTTTGAGTACGGGTGCCCATGCGTTCTTCGCCTTCGCGTTCTTTGGTCGTGTCTGCCATTGCGCTCGCTTGCGCCGCCCTGTCCGGCTGCACATCGAGCTCCGGCATCGACAGCATCATGCTCCAGCCGAAACCTTCGGCGGAGATGACCAGTTCTGTTGTGAGGCCGGTTCCGCCAGCAGCCGTAACCGAAACGGCAAGCGCGCCGCGCGCTCAGCCGCTTCCCCCGCAAGAAGAAGTGCTCGCCTGGGCCGGACCAGTTCCGGACGGTGGACCGTTCAAGGTTCAGCCGCCTGCGCCTGTTGCGCCGCAGCCACGCGCGCCTTTGCAGGAGCGCCCCGTTGCGCAAATACCGACACCTGCGCCACAAACTGAAGCACCGCGCATGCCCGCCCCGCAGATGGCAGCCTATCCGGCGGTGCGTCTGGAACCCCAGGCACGCACGGCACAGGACCGCTCCAGAATTTACAGCCACCGCTTCCGTGATGCGAAGCCGATCAATTTTGGCCGTGCTTCGCCCCGCAAGCTCGCGGTTCATGGCGTGGACGTGTCACGCTGGCAGGGCGATATCGACTGGCCGAAGCTGCGCACGCAAGGCGCCAACTTCGCTTATATCAAGGCGACCGACGGGGGCGATCATCTCGACCCGATGTTCCGCAAGAACTGGCGCGAGGCCAAGGAAGCCGGGATAAAGCGCGGCGCTTATCACTTCTTCTACTGGTGCCGTGTCGCGAGCGAACAGGCCGACTGGTTCATCCGCAATGTGCCGAAAGATCCTGATGCGCTGCCGCCGGTGATCGACGTGGAATGGAACGGCGATTCCGCCTGCCGTCGTCGCCCGTCGCCTCAACAGGTGCGCGAAAAAATGCAGGTCTTCATGGACAGGCTTGAGCGCCATTACGGCAAGCGTCCGGTCATCTATACCGCGCCGGATTTCTACGATGACAATCTGAAAGGCGCGTTCAACGATTATCCGTTCTGGCTGCGCGCTGTGGCTCAGCATCCATCCAAGGTCTATCCGGGCCGCCCATGGCTGTTCTGGCAATATTCGGGATCGGGCCTGTCTCAGGGCGTGAGCAACAAGATCGACCTCAACGTGTTCCACGGCTCCGAAGCCGAATGGCATCGGTGGCTCGACAGGGTCGGCAGCTGATAGTGCTTCATCCAAAACAAAACCCCGGAACTTTCATTCCGGGGTTTTGTTTAGAGCGGTTCCGGTTAAAACGGAATCGTGGAACCGCTCTATCTATTTGTTTTCACGCATTATCCGAGGCAAAACCGCTACGCACTTTTGCTGGAAATGCTCTAATCAGCGGCAATCACTTCTTGCCGATATTCTCCAAATCGTACGGCGTTGACTGGTAAATTTCATTGATCCAATTGCCGAACAGGAGATGCGCGTGGCCGCGCCAGCGGTTTTGCGGCGGGCGCGTGGCGTCGTCTTCCGGGAAATAATTCGCAGGCACCTTGGTTTCAGGCTCGGCCTGGATATCGCGGAAATATTCGTCTGCCAACGACGTGGTGTCATATTCGACATGGTTGAACATATGCAGCGCGCGATGGCGCGTGTCTTCCAGCAGACACAGGCCCGACTCAGCGCTATCGACGAGAACATTCAGGCCGCTATCCTGCGGAATGTCTTCCTTGCGCACCTCCGTCCAGCGGGAAACCGGAATGGTGAAATCGTCTGAAAAGCCGCGCAGATAAGGCGATGACGGCGCAAGATTCTGCTGGCTGTAGACGCCCGATGCTTTTGTCGGCAGCTCATATTTGCCCATGCCATGGAAATGATAGACGGCAGCCTGCGCCGACCAGCAAATATTCAATGAACGATGCACATGGGTCTGCGTCCAGTCGAAAACGCGCTGCAACTCATCCCAATAGGTCACCTCTTCGTAGTTCAGTCGTTCAACGGGTGCGCCCGTGATCACGAAGCCGTCGAAGCGTTCGTCCCGCACATCTTCCCACGGGCGGTAAAATGAGAGCATGTGATCGGCGGAGGTATGCCGAGCGACATGGTTGGTAATGCGCACGAGCGTCAGTTCCACCTGAAGCGGCGTCGCACCCAAAAGGCGGGCGATCTGCGTTTCGGTGGTTGCCTTGTTGGGCATCAGGTTGAGCAGGCCGATCCGCAAAGGCCGAATGTCCTGACGCACGGCATCCGCCTCGCGCATGACCATAACGCCCTCGGCCTGGAGAACACTGGTTGCTGGCAGATCGTCAGGAATTTTTATCGGCATGATCGCGTCGGTCCCTAGTTCT
>JAEXXS010000189.1 GCA_023451915.1 Pseudomonadota bacterium
GCATGGCCCTTCAGTGAATAATCCATATTCACCGGGATCAGATTGGTGACGATACCGAATGTCGGCGCGACGAACATGCTGACGATCAGGAAGGCCTGCCAGACGGCCGCAGCCCCCAGAGGCAGCACGCTCCAGCCGACCACAGCGGCAAGCAACCACAGGATGGGATTCAGCGAACGGCGCAGATTGTCGACCATCTTCCAGCGGGTCGTGGCGCTGACGCCGCGATTGGTGGAGAACAGCCATGGCAGAAGCTGCCAGTCGCCGCGCGCCCAGCGATGGTGGCGCGACACGTCGACATTATAGCCGGTCGGATAATCTTCCACGACTTCCACGTCGCTGACCAGCGCAGCCCGAGCATAGCCGCCTTCGAGAAGATCGTGGCTGAGAAGCGTGTTTTCCGGCACGCGATCCTTCAGCGCCGCCTCGAAGGCGTCGATGTCGTAGAGCCCCTTGCCGGTGAAGGTGCCTTCACCCAACAGGTCCTGATAGGTGTCGGAAACCGCAAAGACATAAGGGTCGATGCCGCGATTGACAGAGAAGACGCGCTGCAGGAACGACGCCTCATCACCCGTCGTCAGTGACGGCGTGACACGCGGCTGCAAAATGCCATAACCGCGAATGACCTTGCCGGTCTTTTCGTCGATGACCGGGCGGTTCAGCGGATGGCTGAGCTTGCCAGCCAGATTGGTGACGGATTCCGGCGTCAGACGCGTATCGGCGTCCAGCGTCATCACATATTTGATTTCCTTCGGCAGACGATCGTCCGGCGGGAAGAAGCTCGTATCCTGATCGCCGCGCAGAAGCAGGTTCAGCTCGTGCAGCTTGCCGCGCTTGCGCTCCCAGCCCATCCAGCAATTCTGCTTCTCGTTGAACAGACGACGGCGGTGCATGAGGAAGAAGCGCGGCTGGTCGCCGCCCGTATAATGCTCGTTGAGCTTGATGATTTCCTCACGCGCATAATCGTAGATTTCCATATCCGCAGGGGTGACCTCCTGCTTGGCATCCACCCAGTCGCTGACCAGCGCGAAATAAATCTCGCCGCGCGGATTGGTGAGATAATGGACTTCCAGATTGCGGATCTGCTCGTCGATGGAATCACGCGAGGTGATGAAGGTCGGCACCGCAACAAGCGTGCGCGCTTCTGCGGGCAGGCCTTCCTTATATTCGAAACCGATCAGTCGCGTCGGTTGCACAAACCACGGCACCAGCGCATTGAACAGCGAATAGGACGCATCCATCGCCGGGAAAATCGCCAAAAGCGTGAACAGCGTGCGCAGATCGGTCGAAAGACCGGCGCGGATCATGCAGTAATTGACGAGAGCCAAAATGAGGATCGTGAAGATCGCCGTCGGGATGAACAGCCCGAGAAGTCCAAGCCCGCGATAGACGCGCAGCGCCTTGGTGCCGAACGGCGCCTTATAGCCGCAGACTTTCTCCAGCTCGCTGCGACCGTCGCCCGACAGGTAATAGGCGATGGAGCCCTTGCCTTCGGCTTGCGGATGGCCTGCCTGCTCGGCGCGCTGTCCTTCCTCGGCCAGCTTGAGGGCTGCCCAGGTGATATCGATTTCGCTCATATCCGAATAGCGGGCGAGCTTTTCAATCGTCACGCGATAGGCGTTGCGCGAGCGGAAATCGAGGAGTTCGAAATCGCTGTGATCGCGCAGGATCGCATCGACCTCGTTGACGGTTTCGAACCAGGTTTCCCAATCCACGTCGTCGATGGATTTCAGGCTGCGGATGATGTTGCCCATCGTCACGCCACCAGTGGACTGGCGCGCATGTTCCTCGACGATGGCGTCTTCCGGGTTGCTGCCCTCCTGCTCCAGAATCCGCTCCAGCCAGCTTGCAGCCGCCGTGGTGTCGGTGGATGCGGAACGCAGACGATAGAGAAGATGCGTGGCAAAGGTGCTGTCGCGGGCGGCCTGCGCATATTGTGCCAGAACCGAATCGAGTTCTGCACCGTCGGCGACGACGATGCGGTCGGCAGCGGTGTTGGCGAGATTGCGCATGAGGCGCGCGCGGTCGACGCGCAACGCCAGACGGCGCGCATTTTCGATCAGGAAATAGCGAACGGCGGACGGCAGCGCCCACAATTCACCGATCTTGAGCGGCTCGACTTCCTGAAAGCCCTTTACGATGGCCGTCAGGGTTTTCAGCGAGAAATTGCTGTCCGTATGGGCGACATAAAGCCAGGCCAGCGCGAAAATACGCGGCATTCCCTCAACGGCCTTATAGGGCGGCAGCTGACGAATGAAGCGGCGCGGCAGATCGCGGCGCGCCTGCTGAACATTCTTGTCGATCTGGTAATGATTATCGAGCAGCCATTGCGCGGCAGGCGTGATGGTTTCACCCGCACGCGACGCAGCGTCGGACGCGCGATAGGCATGCAGGATCAGCTTGCCGTTTTCGGACAGGCGCTGATCAAACGGAAACGCCAGATAGCCCGGCAGCGGAATATCTTCCCCGCGCGCAACGGAGCTCGCCAGAACACGCAGCTCGTCTTCCGTCTTGTAAAGCGCCCGAATGGGCGCGGGCTGTTCCGGCGGAATCGGATCAGCAGCACCCTGCCCGGTGGATTTCGGTTCCATCGGACTTTCCTGTTTGGGTGTCTTTGACGGTATATTCTCGGTTGAGGTTGAATTGGAGTGCGAAGAAGACAATTCCGGCATCTGCCTTAACAGCCTTTCCGAAGGGAGGAGTTATATGCGGCGGTGGATACTATTTCAGTTCAGTTCAGGGAAACGACAGTATCCTTGATCGGTTCCCTGCATGTTGCCCGCATTTGTTCAAAATACGACGGCGCATTGTGCTGATATTCAAACCGTTTAAATCGCAACGCACAATTCTTTCCGAACAGTAATGTTGCGTTATAAAATTCTCGGGGTTTTGCAATCCTAACATATTGAAATTTAAAATAATACCACCCTAAGTTGGCCAGCAAGAAATTTGCGGCTGCGCTGGCGCATCCAACTCAAGGACAAAAAAAGCGGCAGTCCGCGCGCGAATCACCGCGCGGACTGCCGCTTTGGCTGTGTTTATCGGACTGAAAAACGCTGCTTAGAGCGGTTCTGTTAAAACGGAATCGTGGAACCGCTCTATCTATTTGTTTTACGCATTATCCGACGCAAAACCGCTACGCACTTTTGCTGGAAACGCTCTAAGCCGCCGAAGCCTTCTCCGGTCCGCCTGCGGGGAACAGCTTCCAATAGCGCGGACGAAACGCGATGCGGCTTTTCTCCGCAGCCGGGTGTTCGGCTGGAATTTCGATCTCGATGCGCTCACGCGCGCCGCCCACTTCAAGCTCCACGCGCCGCTTGCCGCCGGAGCGGCGGCTTGCCACCACCGTGCCTGCGATACAGCCGCCGCAACCGTCGAGCAGTTCCACATCATGCGGGCGGAAAAAGAGTTGCGCCTCGCCATCCGCCGCGCCTGCTGCGGTGAGGCCGATATTGCGATCCGTCAGCCAGACCTCGCCATTCTCGACCCGGACCGGCAGCGTGCTGGACTCGCCGATAAATCCATAGACGAAAGGGGAGTTCGGATTGTCATAGACCTCATCCGGCGTGCCGACCTGTTCGATCCGCCCCTGGCTCATGACCACAACGCGGTCGGCCAGTTCCAGCGCTTCGTCTTGATCATGCGTGACAAAAACCGTGGTGTGGCCGGTCTTGTCGTGAATCTCCCGCAGCCAGCGGCGCAATTCCTTGCGCACCAGCGCATCGAGCGCCCCGAAAGGTTCGTCGAGCAGCAGAACCTTCGGCTCGATAGCCATAGCGCGGGCAAGCGCAACGCGCTGGCGCTGGCCGCCGGAAAGCTGGGCGGGATAGCGCTTTTCCAGCCCCTGCAACTGCACAAGATCGAGCAATTCCAGCGCACGGCGGCGGATTTCACCGGAGGCCGGGCGGGTCGAGCCGGGGCGCACTTTCAGGCCAAAACCGATATTGTCAGCAACCGTCATATGCCGGAACAGTGCATAATGCTGGAACACAAAACCGACATTGCGCTCCTGCACGCTCTTTTGCGAGGCGTCTTCCTCACCGAAGAAAATCGTGCCTTCGGTCGGTGTTTCCAGTCCGGCGATCAGACGCAGCAGCGTCGTCTTGCCCGAACCGGACGGGCCGAGCAGCGCGATCAGTTCGCCAGACCGGATATCCAGCGACACATTATGCAAAGCCGGAAAACGGGCAAACTCCTTACGCACGTCGGCAACACGAACTTCCATTCCCAATCCTTCCCCTGCCGCTTCGCGGCCATTTGTCCTTGAAGCCGCCCCGGTTTCAACCCCTGAGGTCGGCTTTTCAAATTGTCTTCAATGCCCGTTGCTGCCCGCCAGCTCATCGCTATAGCGCAGCTCGAGGATGGTCTTGATCGCCAGCGTCAGAAGCGCGAGCAGAGCCAGAAGCGAGGCCACCGCGAATGCCGCGACGAAGTTATACTCGTTATAGAGAATTTCCACATGCAACGGCATCGTATTGGTGAGACCGCGAATGCGGCCCGACACCACCGATACCGCCCCGAACTCACCCATGGCGCGCGCGTTGCAGAGCAGAACGCCATAGAGAAGCCCCCATCTGATATTCGGCAGCGTGACATAGCGAAATGTTTGCCAGCCATTGGCGCCGAGCGAAATCGCCGCTTCTTCGTCGCCGGTTCCCTGTTCCTGCATCAGCGGGATCAGTTCACGGGCCACGAAGGGAAAGGTCACGAAAACCGTCGCCAACACGATGCCGGGCACCGCGAACAGGATCTGGATACCGTGCTGCTCCAACCATGGCCCAAGCAGGCTATGGCTGGAGAAAAGCAGCACGAAGACCAGACCGGAAATGACCGGCGACACCGAAAACGGCAGGTCGATCAGCGTGGTCAACAGCGCCTTGCCCTTGAACTCGAACTTGGCGATGGCCCAAGCGGCGGCAACACCGAAAACCAGATTGAGCGGCACTGCGATGGCCGCGACCGTCAAGGTGAGCTTGATCGCCGACCAGGCATCCGGCTCCAGCAAGGCTTCCACATAGGCCGTGGGACCTTTGCGGAACGCTTCCACAAATACCGCAATCACCGGCAGAATGAGGAAGAGCGCCAGAAACGCCAGCGCCAACGCAATCAGAATGATGCGCGTGGGCAGGCTTTCGGTGACGGCGCTGCGCCCCGAGCGACTGGCGCGGCCAGTGCCTATTGTGTCATTCGCCATAGCCGTATTTCTTTCTCGAGCGCGCCTGAATGAGATTGATGAACAACAGCATCGCGAAGGAAAGCACCAGCATGATGGTGGCGAGCGCCGTGGCGCCGGCGTAATCATATTCCTCCAGTTTGACGACGATCAGAAGCGGCGCGATTTCCGACACGTAGGGCGTGTTGCCGGCAATGAAGATGACCGAGCCATATTCGCCGACGCCGCGCGCGAAAGCGAGTGCAAAGCCGGTCAGGATCGCAGGCTGAAGGCTGGGCAGAAGCACCCGCCAGATGGTCTGGAACCGCGTCGCGCCAAGCGTCGCCGCAGCCTCTTCGACCTCACGGCTGATTTCTTCCATGATCGGCTGCACCGTGCGCACCACGAAAGGCAGGCCGATGAAGATCAGCGCGACCACGATGCCGATGCGCGTAAACGCGATGCGAATGCCGTAGGGCGCAAAGAGGCTGCCGATCCAGCCATTCGGCGCATAAATCGCGGCCAGCGCAATACCGGCAACCGCCGTTGGCAGCGCAAAAGGAATATCGACAATCGCGTCGATGAAACGGCGGCCTGGAAAGCGATAGCGAGTCAGGACCCAGGCCAGAATGACGCCGAACACGACATTGACCAGCGCGGCGATGAACGCCGTTCCAAAGCTTGTTTCCAGCGCCTTTAACGTGCGTTGATCGGTGAACAGCCGCCAGAAGCCGGAGAAACCGATCTCGCTTGAGCGCAGCACGAGGGCCGCCAGCGGAATGAGAATGAGAAGGGTCAGATAGGCAACACTGAAACCGAACGTCAGTCCGAAACCTGGAATGACGCTCGGCTTGCGAAAGTGAGACCCTGCTCTGGCCCGTGCAGGGAGCGAAGACATGCTGTTGTTTTGTTCCCTTTTTTATTGGCTGCAAATATCAGCGTCGGTTCCGACCGGCTGACTGTGCTTTTTATCGGCGCTTAATGGGAAAGCCGTATTGATCGCGGCTTTCCCAATGGCTGCCCTTATTTGCCCGGCTTGTAGATCTGGTCGAACGTGCCCCCGTCGCCGAAATGATAAGGCTGCGCCTTGGCCCAACCGCCGAAAATCGGATCGTCGATGGTAACGAGCTTCAGGTCTGGAAGCTTGCGCTGCTGGTCGGCCGGGATGAGGTCCGGCTTCGACGGACGGTAGAAATGCTTGGCTGCGATCGCCTGACCTTCCGGCGAATAGAGGTATTCGAGATAGGCCTGCGCCAGCTTGGTGGTGCCGTTTTCCTCGGCGTTCTTGTCGACAACGGCGACCGGCGGTTCGGCCAGGATCGACTGCGGCGGCACGACGATGTCGAACGCATCCTGGCCGAATTCGGCCACGGAAAGATAGGCTTCGTTTTCCCAGGCGAGCAACACATCGCCCAGCTGTCGCTGCACGAAGCTGGTCGTTGCGCCGCGCGCGCCGGTATCCAGCACCGGCACATGGCGGAACAGATCGGCGATGTAATCCTTGATCTTCTGTTCGTCGCCGCCATACTGCTTATAAGCCCAGGCCCAGGCGGCAAGATAGTTCCAGCGCGCTCCGCCGGAAGTCTTCGGGTTTGGCGTGATGACTTCCACGCCATCCTTCACCAGATCGCCCCAGTCCTTGATGGCCTTGGGGTTACCCTTGCGTACCAGGAAAACAATCGTGGACGTATAAGGCGAGGAATTGTTTGGAAGGCGCTTGCGCCATTCCTTGTCGATCTTGCCGGTGCGCGATGCAATCGCGTCGATATCGCTTTCGAGCGCCAGCGTGACCACATCGGCCTTGACGCCATCGATCACCGAACGGGCCTGCGCGCCCGAACCGCCGTGCGATGCACGGATGGTGACGGTTTCGCCGGTTTCCTTCTTCCAATGCGCCGCAAAGGCCGCATTGTAATCCTTGTAGAGCTCACGCGTCGGATCGTAGGACACGTTCAGAAGTGTTTGATCCGCGTGGCTCGCCTGAACGGTTCCGGCCAGCGATGCCGCTGCCACCAACGCCGCCAAAGTGAGCGAAAGTCTCGATAATTTCACGACCGCCTCCATTGTTTCCTTTGGGCCCCCCACGGGTATCCCTAGTAGCCATTGGTCAGGACAGTATCAGAGGTCTTTGACGACAGGATGCCACAACCTCACCGAAATTTAAAACGGCTTCGAAAAATCTGCTCCCTTTTATGGGCGTTTCGGGGATATTTTTTCCGGCGCCCTAACAAAACGCGCCGGGCGGTAGCATCATAAACTCAATGGGCGGGCGAGGGAACCGCCGAAGGCGCAGCGTCACCCAGCGCAAGCGGCGGCTGTTTGGGCGGGTTCCAGCCCATATAATTGTAGAACGCATAGCGCCCGATGCCGATTGCTTCATGGAGGGCCAGATCGGTCGCCAGAAAAGAAAGACCCGACGAAGACATACTGGTATGCGCCGCCGTCAGAAAACCGGCCGCGACCGGCTCTGGCTCTACACCGAAATGCGCCAGATACAGCAAATCGCGCTTGATGATCGGCGCTGCCTGCAGCAGCACGGTTTTCGCAGGCTTGATCGCGCGCAGAATTGCCGCAGTGTTTTTCGCGTTCTGCCAGCTGTTCCGGCTCCTCTCGTCCAGCAGAATAGAATCGGCATCAAGACCGACCTTCACCAGCTGGCCGGCAATCGATGCCGCCTCGGACATACCCGTTCCGGCCACATCCGCGCCGCTGACGATGAAGGTGCACTTCAGGCCGCTCTTGATACAGTGATAGTTCATGCCCGCAGCAGCAAGGATCGGCCCATAGGAAAAGGCGAGCGGTTCCACCACTTTTTCACCGCGCTCCATGACGTTCTGCGTGCCCAGGCCGAAAATGATAAAGGCGGTGTTGTCTTCAAGCGGCGATTGCAGCGTGGATGAATAGGGCGACTGCAAGCGGTTCATCAGATAATCGGGCAGGATGCCCGAC
>JAEXXS010000227.1 GCA_023451915.1 Pseudomonadota bacterium
ACGGTGGCGATTTATTCCGATGCGGATGCCAATGCGCTGCATGTGGAAATGGCCGACGAGGCTGTGCGTGTCGGCCCGGCGCTTTCGGCGCAAAGCTATCTCAATATTGAGGCCATCATCAAAGCTGCACGGGAAACCGGCGCGGAGGCCATCCATCCGGGCTATGGCTTCTTGTCCGAAAATGCCGGTTTTGTGGATGCGGTCGAGGCGGCGGGCTTGGTCTTTATCGGCCCATCGGCAAAAGCCATCCGCGCCATGGGGCTGAAGGATGCAGCCAAGGCGCTGATGGAAAAAGCAGGCGTCCCGGTTGTGCCGGGCTATCACGGCGACAATCAGGATAGCGCATTTCTCAAAAGCGAGGCCGACCGGATCGGCTATCCGGTGCTGATCAAGGCGCGCGCAGGCGGCGGCGGCAAGGGGATGCGGCGCGTCGATCAGGCGGCGGATTTCGCAGCGGCGCTGGACAGCGCGCGCCGCGAGGCGGAAGCATCGTTCGGCGACAGCGCCGTGCTGGTGGAAAAATACATGACCAAACCGCGCCATATCGAGGTGCAGGTCTTTGGCGATAATCACGGCAATGCGGTGCATCTGTTCGAGCGCGATTGCTCGTTGCAACGCCGCCACCAAAAGGTGATCGAGGAGGCGCCTGCACCCGGCATGACACCGGATATGCGCGCCGCGATGGGCGAGGCTGCGGTGAAGGCCGCCTTGGCAATCGGCTATTCCGGCGCGGGCACGGTGGAATTCATCGCCGATGTGTCGGAAGGGCTGCGCCCGGACCGGTTCTTCTTCATGGAAATGAACACGCGCTTGCAGGTGGAGCATCCGGTGACGGAGGCGATTACCGGTCTCGATCTGGTCGAGTGGCAGTTGCGTGTGGCTTCCGGCGAAACCTTGCCGAAACGTCAGGACGAACTTGCAATCCATGGCTGGGCCTTCGAAGCGCGGCTTTATGCGGAAGACCCGTCGCGCGACTTTCTGCCCGCTATCGGCAAGCTTGCTGTTTTCGCTCCCCCTGAGCAGGCGCGCACTGATTCAGGCGTCCGCTCCGGCGATACGATCACACCGTTCTACGACCCGATGATCGCCAAGATCATTGTCCATAGCGCAACACGCGACGAAGCGCTGAACCGACTGGATGCAGCGCTGGGCAAGACCCGCATTGCCGGGCTCGTCACCAATCGGCAGTTCCTGTCGGCGCTCTGCAAGCTGGATTCTTTCCGCAGCGGGGATGTCGATACCGGGCTGATTGCGCGCGAGACGGGTCAATTGTTTGCCGATCACCCGCCATCGGAAATCGAATTTGCGCTGGCGGCATTGACGGCGCTTGATCTCCTGGATGCGCCAAAAAATGACGATCCCCAAAATGATCCATGGACGAGCCTGCGCGGCTTTCGTCTGTGGGGCGATGCATCGAGCTCGGTGCTGCTCGACCATCATGGGGAGCGTCGATCAATCCGCTTCACGATCAATGACCCGAAGCATTTCGGCTTCGATTTCGGCACGGTCGAAATCCGCAATCACGATAATGGTCTGGTCCGGTTTTCCGTTGATGGCCGTGTGTCGCAAGCATCCGTCATGCGCGTCGGTCAGGATGCGACGGTGCAGTTCGACGGGCGCGACACCATATTTCATCATGTGCTGTCGGCCGGAGCGGAAGACGATGCGTCGACGGAAAGCCGCATTCTTGCGCCGATGCCGGGACTGGTACGGCTCGTATCCGCCGTGGAGGGCGCAAGCGTCGCGAAGGGCGATCCGCTGGTGACGATGGAAGCGATGAAGATGGAACTGTCACTGACCGCGCCGCGTGACGGCAAGGTCGCCTCCGTCACTGTTGTAGCGGGCGATCAGGTCAATGAAGGTATCCTTCTTGTAGAACTGGAGGAAGAACATGGCTGAACACGTAGAAATCGTTGAAATGGCAGCCCGTGACGGGCTGCAAAACGAGAAACGGTTCGTTCCGACAGTGGACAAGATCGCGCTGATCGACCGTCTGTCCGGTTGCGGCTATTCGCGCATCGAGGCGACGAGTTTCGTCAGCCCGAAATGGGTGCCGCAACTGGCCGATGCAGCAGAGGTGATGGCCGGCATTCGCCGTGCCGACAGCGTGCGCTATTCGGTGCTCGTGCCGAACATGAAGGGTTATGAGGCAGCCGCTGCGGCCAATGTCGATGAAGTCGCGGTCTTCATTTCCGCTTCGGAAGGCTTTTCGAAAGCTAATATCAATTGCACGATTGCCGAGAGCATTGAGCGTCTGTCGCCGGTCATTGGTGCTGCGATCAATGACGGTCTGGCCATACGCGGCTATGTCAGCTGCGTCGTGGAATGCCCTTATGACGGGCCGACCGCGCCGCGGGCGGTGGCCGATGTCACAGAGCAACTTTTCTCGCTTGGTTGCCATGAGGTTAGCCTTGGCGACACGATTGGGCGTGGTACGCCTGACAAGGTTGCGGCCATGCTCGATGCAGTGCTGGCGATTGCGCCCGCACATAGTCTGGCGGGCCATTATCACGACACGGGCGGTCGTGCGCTCGACAATATCCGCGTCAGTCTCGAAAAAGGCTTGCGGGTGTTCGATGCGTCGGTCGGCGGTCTGGGCGGGTGTCCGTTTGCGCCGGGGGCCAAGGGCAATGTCGATACGGTTTCCGTCGTGGAAATGCTGCATGACATGGGCTTTGAAACCGGGCTTGATCTGGAGAAGCTCAGATCGGCGGCATTGTTCGCGCAGGCCCTGCGTCAGGACAAAGCGGCATGAGCGATTTTGAGACCATCCATGTTTCCGTAGATGGGCGCGGCGTTGCAACGCTGACGCTGAACCGGCCCGAACAGCACAATGTGCTCTCAGGCCTGATGATTGATGAACTGACCACGGCGACGCTGCATCTGGCGGATAATGCAGCGGTGAGGATTGTCGTTCTCACCGGCGCGGGCAAGAGCTTTTGCGCGGGCGGCGACCTTGGCTGGATGCAGGCGCAGGTGAACGCCAGCCGTGCACAGCGGATGGAAGAAGCGCGCAAGCTTGCTTTGATGCTGAAGGCGCTCCGCGATCTGCCGAAGCCATTGATCGGGCGCATCAACGGTCAGGCCTATGGCGGCGGCGTCGGTCTCATCAGCGTCTGCGATGCCGCCATCGGTGTCGCTGACGCGCGCTTCGGTCTGACCGAGACAAAGCTTGGCCTGATCCCGGCCACCATCAGCCCCTATGTGATGGCGCGCATCGGTCAGGCGAATGCGCTGCGCACATTTACCTCCGCGCGTGTGTTCGACGCGCAGGAAGCCATGCGTATCGGCCTGCTGCACGCGGTGGTCGAGGCTGAAAGGCTCGATGCGGCGGTGGAGGAGGAGATAAAGCCTTATTTTTCCACCGCACCGGCGGCGGTTGCGGCGTCGAAACGGCTCGTGCATGCGCTGGTCGCGCCGATTGACGAAGCCGTCATCGATATGACGCTCACCCGTCTTGCCGATACATGGGAAACACCGGAGGCCGCGGAAGGGATCGCGGCCTTTTTTGCGAAGCAATCACCATCATGGAAGGGAGGGAGCGCATAAAAGGGAGGAGCCGATTTTCGCTGTCATTGTGGGCACTTGGCCCCTTGCAATCGAAAGCCGGAAATGCATTCTTAGCACATCACGAAAGCGGGTTCCCGTTTTGGAGCAGTTTTCCGAAACCGTTGATACTGTTTTGGATAATATTATGGCTCCAGACCCTTTTTGGGTGCGGAGCGGCGCGCTTTTGGATCGACCCTTTGCGATCGTAAGATGAAACAAAAGGGAGGGCCCGGCAATTCGGCAGCATATCAGCGCTGAGAATTGACCGGATGGGTTGGTTAGATGAGGGCGCGTCCCTGGACGGCGCCCCACCAAAGGAGAAAAAGAATGAACCTGAAACTTCTGTCCAGCGTCGCTTTCGCAGCGACACTCGGTTTTGCCAGCGCCGCTTATGCGGATATCACCATCGGCGTTGTTGCACCGCTGACGGGTCCGGTTGCCGCTTTCGGCGATCAGGTGAAGAAGGGCGCAGAAACCGCTGCCGAAGTCATCAACAAGGCCGGTGGCATCAAGGGTGAGAAAATCGTTCTCAAGTTCGCCGACGATGCCGGTGAGCCGAAGCAGGGCGTTTCCGCCGCCAACCAGAT
>JAEXXS010000280.1 GCA_023451915.1 Pseudomonadota bacterium
TAAACGTAACAAAATTGCGGTCAGAGCAGTTTGCTGCTTGCGTGATTACCAAACCGCACGTATCGCCATTTATCGAGGAAGCTAGAAAACGGGGCTGCCAGACGATGATTGGTGCTGGAATGTTCGATGCGCAGGCGGAGGTCCTGGCGGATTTTCTGACTGGTCACAGCGGGCATCTGCACCATAGCAGTCGCGCGCCGTTGCCGACGTCCACGAAAGGGTAGGCTTATCTCTATATCTTGATCTCGGTGAATTTAAGGGGAGGAACTAAATGCTTTATCGTAAGAAAATTTTGGCGCTGTCGACGGCAATATTCGCGATGGGCGGAGCGGCGCATGCGGAAGATGTGGTCAAGCTCGGCATGGTCGTTGAGCTGTCCGGCCCGGGAGCTCCGGCAGGCACGAACTGGCGCGATGGCATCAAGATTGCAATCGACGAAGTCAATGCTGACGGCGGCATTCTCGGCAAGAAGGTCGAACTGGGTGAATATGATACCCAGACCGATCCACAGGTCTCGCGCGCACTGGTGCAAAAGGCCATCGACGATGGCGCTTATGCCATTCTCGGCACGATCTATTCCGGCTCGACCATGGTCAATATGCTGGTCGCCCAGCAGAACAGCATTCCGCAATTCGTCGGTTCTGAATCGCCGAGCATTGTCGAAAAAGGCAACCCGTTCGTATTCCGCACCTCGACAGGCGCGCAGAAGGGCGTTCCAGCTTTGACGTCCTATTTCACCGATACGCTGAAGGCGAAGAAAGTCGGCGTGGCCTGGTTGAACAACGAATTCGGCAAGGGTGGTCATGATGTCTTTGTCGAGGAAATGAAGAAGGCAGGGATCGAAATCATTGCCGACGTTGCCTCCGAACAGGCGCAAACCGACTATGCCGCTGACGTCGCCAAACTGAAGCAGGCCAATCCTGAGGCGATTTTCGTTTATATGAATCAGGAAGAATCCGCGCGTTTTCTGATAGAAGCCAAGAAACAGGGCCTGAAAATGCCCTTGGTCGGCGAAGTGACGCTGACGGAAGCCAAGGTGGTTGAGCTTGCAGGCGATGCGGCTGATGGCGCTATTGCCCATGTCGGCATCACCGCTGCCGCAACCGAGGTGCCCGGTATTGGCGAATTCTCCAAGAAGTTCGAAGAAGCATACAAGCGCAAGCCAACGCATGACGCGCTCAAGGGCTATGTCGGCGTCTGGACCACCAAATATGTGACCGACATGGTGGGCAAGCTCGATGGGGAAGCATTTGCTGAAAAGATGCATGGCCTTTGCCTGAAGGCCGCAGACTATCCGAAGGTGCTTCTCGATACCTGCTGGGATGATCGTGGAGAAATGTCTCGCCCAAGCTTCATGGTCCAGGTGAAGGACGGTGTGCCGACGGTCATCGGTACTGTTCCGGCAAACTGATTACTCCTTTCAGCGGAGGCGGCGGCTTGCCTGCCGCCTCAGACGGGTAAAGTTATGTCCCAGTTTCTACAGGTTTTGTTGTCCGGTCTTGCGACCGGTTCCATTTACGCACTTGTTGCGATTGGCTTCACACTGGTTTGGCAAGCTGCCCAGACGGTGAACTTCGCTCAGGGTGAGTTTGTGATGCTGCCGGCCTTTTTCGTTCTGGCGGCAATGACCATCTTCGGGGTGTCTTTCTGGCCTGCTTTGCTCATCGGGCTGGTGGTGGCCTTGATCGTGCTTGGACTTCTGTTCAAGAAGCTGATCGTCGAACCAATCCTGCCCCATGGGGGTATCACGCTGATCATCGCAACGATGGTTTTGGGCATTTTGCTGAAAGAAAGCGTGAAAGAGTTCTATTCGGCAGAAGCACAACCGTTTCCTTCGATGTTCCCAAACGATCCCATCGACGTGTTCGGCGCGGTTCTTTCGCTGCGAGACATGCTTAATCTGGGATTGTCGCTCGGTATCGTTGTTTTGCTGACATTGTTCCTCAACCGGACCCGTACAGGGCGCTGCATGCAGGCAACCGCGCAAAATCCGGCGGTGGCTGAAATTCTCGGCGTGAATGTCAAGCGCATGATCCTCTATACGTTTCTGATCAATGCAGCTCTGGCGGCGCTTGCTTCCTATCTGATCAGCCCTGTCTATCTAGCGAAATTCTCCAATGGTGAAACGCTTGGCCTGATCGCCTTCATTGCGGCCATCGTTGGCGGTTTCAACCAGATCCGTGGCGCACTCGTCGGCGGATTGCTGATCGGCGTTCTTGATAATCTGACAGCGGCTTATGTCACTGCGCAATATCGCGCGGCGCTGCCGCTGGTCCTGCTGATCGTGATCATTCTGGTGCGGCCACAGGGCATCATGGGCACTTCCGAGGGGAGGGCCGTGTGATGACCGCGCATAAACGCAGTATTTCTATTGCCATATTGTTGCTTTTGTCGCTGCTCGCACCGATTGGGCAGGGCAATTACATCATCTATGTGCTGACATCCTGGTTGATCTTCTCGATTGCCGCTATGGGGCTTAACCTGACACTTGGTTATGCAGGTCAGATTTCGCTGGCGCAGGCTTCCTTCATGGCGATTGGCGCCTATACGACCGCGCTTCTGACATTGGCAGGGTGGCACTGGTTTCTGGCAATGCCTGTTGGCCTCATCCTGTGTTTCATTGTAGGCCTTGTGCTGGGATACCCAGCTTTGCGCGTCAAAGGACATTTTCTGGCCTTTGTGACTCTTGCCTTCAACACTCTGGTTTTTCTGGTGTTGCGGAACGAAGAATGGCTGACCGGTGGCAATTACGGACTTGTCGGCATGCCGCGTCCTCATCTCGGCTTGTTCGCCACCACCAAACAGCTGCCATTCTACTATTTTACGCTGGGCGTGACGATCATTGCTGCTCTCATCATGTGGGGCATTGTGCGTTCCCCTTGGGGGCGCGCTTTTAAAGCCCTGCGTGAAAACCCGATACGCGCTGAAAGTCTCGGGGTCGATACGCGCCGTATCACCCTTCTGGCCTTCGCTATTGGTTCCGTCTATGGCGGGCTCGCCGGATCGCTGATCACACCGCTGGTTCAGTTTATCGAACCCGGTTCATTCGGCATCATCCATTCGCTGCGCATTCTGCTGATGGTCGTTGTGGGTGGCGCAGGCTTCTTCTTTGGCCCCTTCATCGGCGCTGCAGTCGTCATTGTGCTACCTGAAGTGCTTCGTTTCACCGAAGGCTACTATCTGATCATTTATTCCGTGCTGGTGATTGTCATGCTGGTCTTCGTGCCATCCGGCCTGATCGGTGTTTGGGGTAAACTACGCGAAAAAATTTGGCCCAAACGCCAGCTTCGTGGTGACATGAGCGAAGGAGCGCGGCTCAAATGAGCAGTCCAGTCCTTTCCGTACGCAACATCGAGAAGCGGTTCGGGGGCATCCATGCTGTCCGGGACGTGTCCTTCGACGTCAACCAGGGAGAAATACTCGGGCTGATCGGCCCAAACGGCTCCGGCAAATCGACGTTGTTCAACTGCATTCTTGGCCAGCTTCAGCCCAATGGCGGTGAAGTGCGGGTCAATGGCAAGAATGTTTCCGGCATGCGGGCATCCGACCTCAACAAGCTCGGTGTGGGGCGCACCTTCCAGCAGCTTTCCGTCTTTCCAAAAATGTCCGTCCTTGAGAACATCATTCTGGCAGGTCAGGAACACAAGGGAACCATGGCCTCGCGGCTGTTTGGACCCGGCGATGCCGGGCTGACCGAAGAGGCGGAACAGATGATTTCGTTCTTCCGTCTCAACCATCTGCGCGATGAACTGGCGGGATCGCTTTCCTACGGTCAGCAAAAGCTGGTCGATGCGGCGATGGCGTTCATGGCGGGGCCAAGTCTTGTTCTTCTCGATGAACCTGCGGGTGGCGTCAATTTGACGATGCTCGCCAATCTCAAGGATCGTTTGGTCGCCTATAACGCCGAACATGGAACGACATTTGTGGTCATCGAGCACAATATGGAGTTTGTCATGAGCCTTTGCACACGCATCATCGTGCTGGCGGAAGGTCGCATCATTGCCGAAGGCAAACCCGACGAAATCCGATCAAACCAGATGGTTATCGACGCTTATCTGGGAGGATGACATATGCTGGAACTCAAAGACCTTCACGGCGGTTACGGCAAGATCACCATTTTGAACGGCGTGTCTTTTTCCATTCCAAAGGGCACCATCACGACCGTGATCGGCCCGAATGGAGCTGGTAAATCGACCGTGTTCAAGGCGATCTTCGGCCTTTTGAACA
>JAEXXS010000300.1 GCA_023451915.1 Pseudomonadota bacterium
GCTGATCCGGCGGAAGCTGCAGAAAAGCTCGGCTTCACCACGCTCCATTCCGATCTCGATACGATCATTCGTACCGCTGCTCCATTTTTCGGTCTGGAGGCGCGGTCATGAAAACGCCTCGGGTCGCTCCTGTTGCAAATCATGAGGCACCATTGCTGACGCCGATTTTTACGGGTCGCAAGCGGGTGGAATATATCATCGGCATCACCGCATGGGCCATGGCCATCGCCTATTTCTGGCAATGGTGGCTGATCAGCGCCGAGCATGTCCATCTCGTCGGTTCCATTCTGGTTACGGCGCTGCTGGCCTGGGTGACCCTTCTGCCGCTCTATTTCATCCTGATCTTTTTTCATGCCTCGCGACCGAGCGGTCCATTGCGACTGCCGGAAGGCAGCCGGGTGGCCATGGTGGTTACCAAGGCACCGTCCGAGCCGTTTGAAGTGGTGGCGGAAACATTGCTGGCCATGCTGGCGCAAACCGTGCCGCACGATACGTGGCTTGCGGATGAAGACCCGTCGCCATCCACGCTGGCCTGGTGTCGCGAGCATGGCGTGTTCGTATCGACGCGCAAGGGACGTGCCGACTATCACCGGCAGACATGGCCGCGCCGTACGCGGTGCAAGGAAGGCAATCTGGCGTTCTTCTACGATCAATACGGCTATGACCGTTATGACTTCGTCTCGCAGCTCGACGCCGATCATGTGCCGGAGCCTGATTATCTCTACAATATCCTGCGTCCCTTCGCGGACCCGGCAGTTGGCTATGTGTCAGCGCCGAGCATTTGCGACCGCAATGCGCATGAAAGCTGGTCGGCACGCGGACGTCTCTATGTCGAGGCAAGCATGCATGGCTCCTTGCAGGCCGGCTATAATGGCGGCTTTGCCCCGCTCTGCATCGGTTCGCATTATGCGGTACGGACGGCCGCCCTGAAGGAGATCGGCGGTCTTGGACCGGAGCTTGCCGAAGATCACTCGACCACACTTTTCATGAATGCGCATGGCTGGCGCGGTGTCCATGCTCTGGATGCCATCGCACATGGCGACGGTCCCCGGACCTTCGGCGATCTGGTCACGCAGGAGTTTCAGTGGTCGCGCAGCCTGGTGATGCTGCTGTTGCAGTATACGCCAAAGCTGATTGGTCGCCTGCCGCTGCGTCTCAAGTTCCAGTTTCTGTTTTCGCAGTTGTGGTATCCGCTCTATGCCTTCTTTCTGCTGCTGGGTTTCCTGCTGCCCGTCATCATTCTGGTTTCCGGCGATAACTTTGTCAGCGTGACCTATCCAGACTTTCTGGCTCATTTCCTGCCGCAAGCGATAACGATGCTGCTGCTGGCACTGTGGTGGCGGTCAAGCAGGACCTTCCGTCCCGTCGACGCCAAGGTATTCAGCTGGGAAGCCACGTTGTTTCTGCTCGCACGCTGGCCTTGGGCCATGGCGGGAACGCTTGCAGCAATCCGCGACTGGATCACGGGTTCCTTTGTTGATTTTCGTGTCACGCCCAAGGGCGTTTCGGAAGTTGATCCGGTTCCGTTTCGTCTGCTTGCGCCCTATGGCCTGATAGCTCTGCTTTCCATCCTGCCGGTTTTGCTGGTGCAGGACGCAGCCCAGATCCGCGGCTTCTACGCATTCTCGATCATCAACACATGCGCCTATCTCATGTTGATGGTGGTCATCGTCGTGCAGCACGCCCGCGAAAACAAGGTGCGTGCGAAGAGCGGGTTTTACCGCTCTGCCTTGGCCAGCAGCTTCATGGTGCTCGTGGCTGTGACCGGTATCACCACTGCCGAACGCGGACGCGATGGCATTGAAGCGCTGGCCTGGGGCACAAAGAGTTTCACGCTGTTTGAAGACCGGTTCTCAGTCGCCGGGGCAGGGATCGGCGGACGCGACATTCACAGAACAATATTCAACCCACGTTGGCGCGAGACGCCGTCCAATGGGTCCAACAACGAAAACAACTAGCGGAGAGGCGGGACTTGTCATGAAGATCGCTGTTATTGGAACGGGATATGTCGGTTTGGTCAGCGGCACCTGCTTCGCTGCCTGGGGACATGAGGTTGTCTGCGTGGACAAGGACACGCAAAAGATCTCCGGACTGGAGCGCGGCATTGTTCCCATTTACGAACCGGGGCTCGACGAAATGGTCGAACGCAACTTTGCCTTCGGTCGTCTGAACTTCACCTGCAATCTGGCCGAGGCCGTCAAGGGTGCGCAGCTTGTGCTTATCGCAGTCGGCACGCCTGCGCGGGCTGGCCATGGCGATGCGGACCTGTCTTTCGTCTATATGGCGGCACGGGAACTTGCGCCCCTCATCGATGACAATACGGTTGTCGTGGTGAAATCCACCGTTCCGGTCGGGACCGGCGACGTGGTGCAAAAGATCATCGGCTCGGTGCGCAAGCCTGGCACGTTCTCGGTTGCATCCAATCCGGAATTTCTGCGTGAAGGGGTTGCCATCCGCGATTTTCTGGAACCAGACCGCGTGGTGATCGGCGTTGAGGACGAGCCTGCGCGCAAGCTTCTCGTTGGGCTCTACAGCGCGGCGCTCGAAGCAAACCAGACGCCGATCGTAGTGACGCAACGCCGCACGTCCGAACTGATCAAATATGCGGCGAATGCTTTTCTCGCCACCAAGATCACCTTCATCAACGAACTCGCCGATCTCTGCGAGGAAGTGGGAAGCGACGTTTCTGATCTGGCTTTGGGCATGGGGCTGGACAAGCGGATCGGCACCAGTTTTCTGAATGCGGGCCCCGGCTATGGCGGTTCCTGTTTTCCGAAGGATACGATCGCTCTGCTGCGGACTGCGCAGGACCACGGCGTGGCTCTGCGTCTGGTCGAGGAAACCGTGACAGCCAATGAAGCGCGCAAGCGCCGCATGGCGCTGAAAGTCATGGATGCGCTCGGTGGCGATATCGAGGGCCGCACGATTGCCGTGCTTGGCCTGACCTTCAAACCCGATACGGATGATATGCGCGATGCTCCTTCCATTCCGCTGATTGAAACCTTGCAGCGTTTCGGCGCACGCATCCGCGCCCATGATCCGGTCGGCATCGAAAATGCACGCCGCATCCTTAACGATGTGGAGTTTTGCGAGAACGCCTATGACTGTGTGGCCGATGCCGATGCCGCCGTTGTTGTGACCGAGTGGGACAGCATCCGCAAGCTCGACCTCGTTCGCATGAAGCGGCTGATGCATCAGCCCGTTCTCGTAGACCTCAGAAATGTCTTTTCCCGTTCGATGGCCGAAAGGCTTGGCTTTCGTGTTTCGACCATCGGTCGCCCTGTTCATCTGCGGCAGGAAATAAAACCAATAAACTTGCTGCCGCAGGCGCGCGTCCGCCAACCACAAGAACCCCAGGCGGGCGCGCGCAATCTTCAAATTGTGGGAGGATCAAATGAAACTGTCGATGTTTGATGCTGGCCGCTCTCCTGACCGCCGGAGCAAACTGGCTCTGGCATTTATGGCGCTGTCGGCTGCCATGACTGGCCTCGCAGCAGGCGCTGCCAATGCCGCCGCCATGCCAGGTGATACTATCCCAGCCGGGACGCGCGTGATGACGCCGTTCGAAATCTACGTGCTTTACCGCGACAAAAACTGGCAGTGGACCGACGGCTCCGGCCAGATGGCGAGTGCGGATCGTCGTTTTACCGCGCGCGTCGATGGTGAAAAGGGCAAAGCCTGGGCGGAAGGCCGCTGGATGATCACCACGACCGGGCGGATGTGCTTCAAGGCTGACTGGCATACCGAAAAGGGCAAGTTTCCGGTGAAGACGTGCTTCTCGCACCGTATCGGCGACGGCGTGGTCTATCAGAAGCGCGAGCCCGATGGCGTCTGGTACGTCTTCCGTCACGCGGACGGGCGCGTGGAAGACGAGGCCCGCAAACTCGTATCCATCAGTCTTGCATCGGAAAAAAAGAATGGCGAGCTGACAGCGGCGGAAGCCGCCCTGCAATCGCCAAAACAATAGAAGGGACGGGGCCATGAAAACCCCTTACAAGATAGCTTCGATTTTGCTCTGCGGAGCATTGGTTTCAAGCGCTGTCTATGCCGCGAGCGGTGTTTCTGGTGCGACGGTGGATACGCGCAATCTGTTCCACGACAAGCGTCCGGTGATAACGCCGAAGTCGATCACACCGGGTGCTTACGATCCGCACGGGGATTATACCAATGATCCCAATTCCAAGATCGAACATCTGTTCTTGCCGTGGGAAGATGTGGATCTGACAAGCCTGAGTGCCGCTGATGCCTATGCGCGGGAACGTGGTCGTGATCTGCTGATCACCATCGAGCCATGGTCATGGGCGCGCGACTGGCGGGTTGCGCCCGATGCGCTGTTAAGCGGGATTGTCAATGGCCGCTATGACTCCAATATGGGCGCCGTCTGCTCGGCGGCATCCAAGCTGAAAAGCCCCGTGACTATTCGCTGGGCGCAGGAAATGGACGACAAGACAGGCCAGTTCACCTGGTCTTACTGGTCACCGCAGGGATACGTCGCCGCTTATCAGCGTGCCGTGAAGGTCTGTCGGAAAACGCTGCCGAATGCCAAATATATGTGGTCGCCGAAGGGAGAAGAGGGGCTTCAGGCCTATTATCCTGGCGATGCATTTGTGGATGTGATCGGCCTCTCGGTGTTCGGCTATGAGCCTTATGACAAGCTGGACGTCGGACGCCCCACCAGTTTCGTCGAGCGCGCGAAACCCGGCTACGACCGCGTGGTCGCCTTCAACAAGCCGATCGTGATCGCGGAACTTGGTTATGAAGGCAGCGATGACTATGTCCGGGCATGGGCTGCGGAGGCCAACAAACCTCAGCCTGAATTCCCGGAACTGACAGCTGTTGTCTACTTCAACGACCGCGAAGTCTATCCTTGGCCAAAGGGTGTCGGACGGCCAGACTGGCGCGTTGCAAACCACCCGCTGGATTAAACTGAAACTCGAACGATTGGACAGGAAAGCAAAATGTTTTCGATCCGTTTCACAGCTGTGAGTGCGGCGCTGTCCGTACTCCTCATGGCCGGTGCCGCCGAGGCCGCACCCAAGCCAAAAGCAGACGACGCAACGGCCAGAAGGGCCGCTACTGCATCGCCAATGTCCGCACAGGCCGTTGAGGCAATCTATGCGGGCAAGACATGGAAATGGAAGGATGGCGGCGGCTTCTTTTCTGCTGCAGACCATGCGTTTTCAGCTTGGTCACAGAAGGGGAAAGCCTGGTCCTTTGGCGAGGGACGCTGGTATGCCACCGATGGCGGCAAGCTCTGCATGCAGGCTTACTGGCGTGACAGATCCGGTGGCGTTGGAAACACGACCTGTTTTCTGCATCGCGAGAAAGCGGGCGTGATTTATCAAAAGCGCTCTATCGGAGACAAATGGTACGTTTTCCAGAGCAATCCTTCGCAACAGACCGATGAAGCGCGAAAGCTCGTGCGCGGCGATCTGGTAGGCAAGGGACTGGTGCGCATAAAGGCAAGGGCCCGATAGCGCAGGATGACTCAGGCGGGAAAACCTGCTCGCCTGCTTCCTGCGTTAGAAATGCATTAGCTCAGTTGGCGGGCTGGTGGTCTTCGGGTCTCCAACGTTCACATCCACGATCATCTGCGGATGCAGATGTTGGAGCCAGGCCATGAGCATGCATTAGAGCGGTTCCGGTTAAAACGGAATCGTGGAACCGCTCTATCTATTTGTTTTTACGCATTATCCCACGCAAAACCGCTACGCACTTTTACTGGAAATGCTCTAGTCACGCGTGAAACAGCGCGACTTTTGGCCAAAGCCGCTCGGCGTGCAGACATAGGAATTGCCGCCGAAATATTGCGAAGCCGAGACTTTAATGACCTTGCCCATTGGGTTCTTATTGTAACGGACTTCATTATTGACGCGATACTTGACGAGGTAAACAGACTGCGTGTCATTCTTCGGCTTGTATTTATCTTTAGCCTGCGCATTTGCAGACAGACACAGAGTAGCTGCAAGGCCAATTGCCGCAGTTGCTACCCATTTTACGCTTGCACGGCGTACAGCATTGAAAAATACATTGTTCATGCGACTGCCTCCTGTTGGTTATTTTGGAGGTGTTTTAGCAAGTGCGATTTAATATTCTTGCCGGAAATTCCAGACAATTTTCATCAAATGGGATGCAGCCCATATATCCCACGATCGGCGTATG
>JAEXXS010000334.1 GCA_023451915.1 Pseudomonadota bacterium
TCTTGCCCTCCTGCATGCGGGAATTCTTGGGAAGTGCGAGTTCAACCATTGCTCTTTCCCTTAATCAGTAAACGCGCTTCTTCGGCGCAATCTTGGCGAGGCTGATGCCACCTTCTTCTTCCGTCGTCAGCGGATCGAGATGAACGGCGCGATAACCGAGCGTCACCTTGCCATCCGGCGACAGCCAGGACAGGGTGTGCTTGCGCCATTCGGCATCGTTACGATCCGGGAAATCCTCATGCGCGTGCGCGCCGCGGCTTTCATGACGCGCTTCCGCCGAAACAACGGTCGTCAATGCGTTGGCCATGAGGCTTTCTAGCTCCAGCGTCTCGACGAGATCGGAGTTCCAGATCATCGAGCGGTCGGAAACCCTGATATCCGGCAGTTCGTGCCAGATCTTTTCCATGCGCTCGCAGCCCTGCTTGAGCGATTCCGACGTGCGGAACACGGCAGCGTCTTCCTGCATGGTGCGCTGCATCTTCTCGCGCAGTTCTGCCGTTGGCGTCGAGCCATTGGCAAAACGCAGGCGGTCGAAGCGATCCATGATCTTCTCGACGGCGGCTTCGTTGATGTCGGGAATCTTCGCAGCGCGGTCGATGACCTCGCCAGCGCGGATCGCCGCCGCACGGCCAAACACCACAAGGTCGATCAGCGAGTTGGAGCCGAGACGGTTTGCACCATGCACCGAAGCGCAGCCCGCTTCACCGACAGCCATCAGGCCGGGCTGCACGCGGTCCGGATCTTCCGGCGTCGGGTTCAGCACTTCGCCCCAGTAATTGGTCGGAATGCCGCCCATATTGTAGTGAACGGTCGGCAGAACCGGGATCGGTTCCTTGGTCACGTCCACGCCTGCGAAAATCTTGGCCGACTCCGAGATGCCCGGCAGGCGTTCATGCAGAACGGCGGGATCGAGATGGTCGAGATGCAGGAAGATGTGGTCCTTGGCCTTGCCAACGCCGCGACCGGCGCGGATTTCCATGGTCATGCAGCGCGAAACCACGTCACGCGAGGCAAGATCCTTGGCCGACGGCGCATAACGCTCCATGAAGCGTTCGCCTTCGGAATTGACCAGATAGCCGCCTTCGCCGCGCGCGCCTTCGGTGATGAGGCAGCCCGCGCCATAAATGCCGGTCGGATGGAACTGAACGAATTCCATGTCCTGAAGCGGCAGACCAGCGCGCGCCGCCATGCCGCCGCCATCGCCGGTGCAGGTATGGGCCGAGGTGGCCGAGAAATAGGCGCGGCCATAGCCGCCCGTCGCCAGAACCACCATCTTGGCAGCGAAGCGATGGATCGTACCGTCATCGAGGTTCCAGGCCACAACGCCGGTGCAGACACCATCGGTCATGATCAGGTCGAGCGCGAAATATTCGATGAAGAACTGCGCGTTGTTCTTCAGGCTCTGGCCGTAAAGCGTGTGCAGGATGGCGTGGCCGGTACGGTCGGCTGCAGCGCAGGTGCGCTGAACCGGAGGACCGTCGCCGAAATTCTGCATATGGCCGCCGAACGGACGCTGGTAGATCTTGCCCTCTTCGGTGCGCGAGAACGGCACGCCGTAATGCTCAAGCTCGTAGACGGCGGCAGGCGCTTCACGCGCCAGATATTCCATCGCATCGGTATCGCCAAGCCAGTCCGATCCCTTGACGGTATCGTACATGTGCCACTGCCAGCTGTCCGGGCCCATATTCTTCAGCGAAGCGGCAATGCCGCCCTGTGCTGCGACCGTATGCGAGCGGGTCGGGAAAACCTTGGTGATACAAGCGGTCTTCAGGCCCTGCTCGGCCATGCCGAGCGTGGCGCGCAAACCGGCACCACCGGCGCCAACCACGACAACATCGAATTTGTGGTCGACAAACTTGTAGGACTTGCCGCCCGCAGCCGAAGCTGCATTCTTTTCTGCACTAGCCATCGGGCTATCAACCTCCGAAACTGAGCTTGAGGATCGCGAATACTGAGGCAAAACCAACCACCGCCACAAAGAAGGTGTTCAGCATCACCAGCACGACCTTCATGCCTTCGCCATGCACATAATCTTCGATAATAACCTGCATGCCCAGACGCATGTGATAAACGCCGGTCAGAACGAACAGCGCCATGACAATGGCCGTAATGGGATGCGAGAGAGCAGCCCGGACTTCCGCAAAGCTTGCGCCATTGAGCGAAATCACCAGGCCGATGAAAAAGAGAACCAGCGGCACCAGAGCCACTGCAGTCACGCGCTGATACCAGAAATGGCCGGTGCCTTCCTTGGCGGAGCCAAGACCGCGAACCTTGCCAAGAGGCGTACGCATATCGTTATTCGAACCGCTCATGGGATCAGCCTCCTAGCGCACCGAGTAAGCGACGACCCAGACGAGGATCGTGGCGATGACCGAGAAGACAACCGTTGCCCAAGCAATCTTGGAAGCGGTGTGCTTTTCAAGACCGGCGCCGGTATCCCAGATGAAGTGACGAACACCGCCAGCCAGATGGTGCAGCAGCGCCCAGGTGTAGCCGAACAGAACGAGCTGGCCGATCCAGGAGCCGAAAACGGCATTGACGGCATTGAAGCACTCTTCGCCGACGGCTGCGGAAATGAGCCAGGCTGCCAGCAGCAATGTGCCGAAATAGAGAGCGCCGCCCGTGATACGATGCACGATGGACATCGTCATCGTGATGACCGGCTTATAGACGGACAGGTGCGGCGACAAAGGACGCTGACGCGTTACGGTCGGTTGTGTCATGGTTCTCGCTGGCCTCTCGTGGGGCTTCCCTGACGTTTCCCCCGGAATGCCCTCCGACGATAATCGGTCTGGCGCCCCGGATGGCGGGTTTTCAAAAACCCAGTTTTAAAGTCGCGCTCTACGCAATGAACCGGAACTTTCGATCCCGCGCCGGCGACCTGAAAATATGGCGAGACCGTGGAATACGGCCTTATGTGCCGCTTTCTACTGCTCTTTTACCATCACGTCAAAGAAGCTTTTTCACGAAAAGACTAACAATTGGTCGCACCTTTGCGACACTTTCACGTGA
>JAEXXS010000433.1 GCA_023451915.1 Pseudomonadota bacterium
TCGAACATTCCAGCACCAATCATCGTCTGGCAGCCCCGTTTTCTAGCTTCCTCGATAAATGGCGATACGTGCGGTTTGGTAATCACGCAAGCAGCAAACTGCTCTGACCGCAATTTTGTTACGTTTAACGGATAGGGATCGTTCGAATTCATGCCCATCGGCGTCGCATTTGCTATTAAATCGAACCCGGAGGGATCGTCACTCCCGATGGTGACCTTATCCGCATAACGAGCAACGAGCTTGCGGATAACAGAATCACGTTTTTCAGCATCAATATCGTGAATGGCGAGGCGGGCGGCGCCCCGCTTCAGCATTTCCAGCGCAATGGCCGTTCCCGCACCCCCGCATCCGACGAGAAGTACTGTTTTCCCTTGAACATCGAACCCTTCCCGCTCGATCCCATTGAGAAATCCAATCCCATCGGTATTGTCGCCATACCATCCAATTTCGGCCCTTCGGACGACATTGACCGCCTCGATAAGAGCGGCATTGTCCGTCAGCCCAGCATAAAGCTGATAGGCCTGTTGCTTATGCGGTATGGTCACCAGAAAGCCGCCGACATTATTGACCGCTATTAACGCGGTAAAAACGGCAGAAAGACTAGATGAAGAGACATGAAGCGGCGCGACAAGCGCATTTTCATCGCGCGCTCGGAACAGTTCCGTCATGATTTCTGGAGAACGCACCTGCTCGATCGGGTCCCCGACCACAGGGAAAAGACGAGACGATCCATTAGGAAATGGCTTCAAGTCTTTCAAATGTCTCGCATCGTTCTGCATCGTTTCTGTTCTGATCTCTGCCTGTGCGCTCGTTTCCGCGCTCTCCAATGATCAGTCTAGCGAATGGAGGAGATAATATCACCTACCAAATCAACAGCAATCCATAACATCATGTTAATTTAATCCCGTCAGTCTTTTGGGCCGGACACGCTCACAGCACTCATTTCCTGACGTAGCACATCGATGAAATGCTCGGCGTAGACGGAAAGTGGCAGATCGTTGCGATAGGCGATATAGGTATGAAAGGCGCTCTCGGCATTGATGGGAATGCTTTTCAACCCCCTCACTACGCCATGTGCGACGGTAAACTCATCGATGATTGCAATGCCGAGCCCCGCCGCCACCAGACTGCACACGGTCGTTCCGAAACGAGCCTTGATATTCATGCGATAATCGAGGCCCGCATTGGTGAACATGGCCGCCATGATCGCGCCATAAGGATCTTTGGGATTAATGCCGATCAGCGGATATTCCGACATTTCCTGCGGCGTTATCTTTTCTCGCGTCGCCAGCGGACTTGCCTCCGGCACAATGCAAAGCAATCGGCCCTTGGCCAGCGGCTCGAACTTGATCAGCGGATGGTCGAACCGGGATGAGATTGCAACGATCTCACCGCGCCCCAACAGAAGATAATCAACGGCTTCTTCGATTTTGACGATGTTCAGGTCGAAGTTGAGATCGCTATAGCGCTCCCTCACCTTTGCCACCGCACGCGGCACCATGACATTGGCAATGCTCGGCACGGAAGCCACACAAAGTTCCTGGGCTTTTCCCTTGCTCAAATCTGCGACAGCTGATTGCAGGTCGTCGATTTTCCGATGCACCGTATCGAGCAAGTCGAAGATATTGCGCGCCTGTGATGTTGGAACATAACGCCCGCCCCGACGATCAAAAAGCCGGATACCGAGCGAATCTTCCGAATATTTCATCAGCCTGCTGATACCCGGCGCGGAGACATTCAAGAGCTTGGCAGCACCTGCAATCGTCCCGGTCACCATGATGGCCCGGATCACCTCGATTTGTCGCAATGTCAGCATTCGTTTCCCGCCTGTTTCGCCCAGTACAGGCATATTCAACAAATGCAGTTGGAATTTCTACCGCTTCCGACGAAAGCCGATAGAATCCTTAACTCGCCGACTGAGGCAGGGTATTCGGAGGAAACAACTAAGGCATATTCTTCATCATTTCCGGGCTCATCGGCATCATGTTCTCATTGAGATGATGCATAACCCAAAGCGATCCAGCAAGCGCGATGCCAACGATAATGAGCGTGAAGATCAAGGCCATCAGCGTCCATCCGCCCTCAGAGCGCGGGCTCATGTGCAAGAAATAGACCATGTGAACCACGATCTGGACAGCGCCGATGCCCATAACCAGCATGGCGGTCAGTTGCCTGCTCGCAAAGACATCTCCCATGACAAGCCAGAATGGGATCGCCGTAAGGATTACCGACAGGACAAAGCCCGTCATATATCCGCTAAAGCTCGCGTGAAATTCGTCCGTTTCGGCCCCCGGGTGATCATGATGCCCCGACGGGGCCCCATGGTGGTGGTCTTGTGCGCTCATCCCAGGACTCCCAACAAATAGACGAAAGAGAAAACGCCGATCCAGATCACATCGAGAAAATGCCAGAACATTGAAAGGCACATCAGCCGTCTGCGGTTCTCGACGATCAAGCCATGACGTATGACCTGCAACATCAGCGTGATCAGCCAGATGATGCCGAAGGTGACATGCAGCCCGTGGGTGCCCACAAGCGTGAAGAATGAGGAGAGAAACGCCGACCGGCCAGGCCCGGCGCCTTCGCGGATAAGGTGACTGAACTCGTAGATTTCAATCGCAAGGAACAGCGCGCCAAAAACACCGGTGATGGCCAACCAGAACAATGTCGCGGCCTTGCCGTCGCGCTGCATCTGCAGCATGGCGAAACCATAGGTGATTGATGACAGCAGCAGCATCGCGGTATTGATCGCGACCAGATTAAGGTCGAACAGGTCTGCGGGCGACGGTCCAGCGGCGTAATTCCTGCCAAGCACGCCATAGGTAGCAAAGAGAACAGCGAAGATCAGGCAATCGCTCATCAGATAGAGCCAGAAGCCCAGCATGGTGCTGTTTTCCGGATGATGATCTTCCGTCAGATAAAACTGCGGCTTCCCGGTTTGGTCCAGATGTGTCTCTGTCATAGCGCGACCTGTCCAGCGAGAAGTTTAGACCGTGCATCTTCTGTCGCCGCCACTTTTTCAGCGGGGATGTAGAAGTCACGTTTATAATTGAATGTATGGCCTATTGCGGACAACAGCAACGCGACAAAGGCCACAATCGCCAGCCACCAGATGTACCAAATCAAGGCGATGGCAAGAACGACGCTTAAACCCGCGAGAATAACGCCCGCACCTGTATTGCGCGGCATATGGATAGGACGATAGCCGGTAAGCGGTCGCTCGTAGCCGCGATTTTTCATATCATACCAGCTGTCATGGTCGTGGACGACCGGGGTGAACGCAAAGTTATATTCCGGCGGTGGCGAAGAGGTTGACCACTCAAGCGTCCGTCCGCCCCATGGATCGCCAGTTAAATCGCGCAATTGTTCCCGTTTCAGATAGCTGACCACCAGCTGAATGACAAATGATGCAATGCCGAGCGCAATCAGAAACGCCCCGAAGGCGGCCAGCACGAACCATATTTGCAATGATGGATCTTCAAACTGGCTGATGCGGCGCGTAACGCCTTTGAGACCCAGAACGTAGAGCGGCATGAAAGCAAAGAGAAAGCCTATCTGCCAGAACCAGAAGCTCATTTTGCCCCAGAATGGGTCGAGCTTATAGCCAAAGGCTTTCGGCCACCAGTAAACCAGTCCCGCCATCAGACCGAAGACAACGCCGCCGATAATCACATTATGAAAATGCGCGATGAGAAAGAGCGAATTGTGAAGCACAAAATCCGCTGGCGGGATAGCAAGCATCACACCTGTCATGCCGCCAA
>JAEXXS010000436.1 GCA_023451915.1 Pseudomonadota bacterium
GGCCGCAAGGTGGCGATCCAGATTCTTGAATTCTTCGATCGCAACAGCGTTACGATCCGGCGCGGCGATTTGCGTCGGCTTAACCGGCGCAAGCTGGACTTGTTCGGCGATTTCGCCGAGACCGGACTATCGGATGAATGCCCCGCCTGAACGGGGCAAACCATCCACTTTAGAGCATTTCCAGCAAAAGTGCGTAGCGCCTACGCGGGGAAATCAGTCCACTGGACTGATTTCTGATCCCGCTTCGATGCGTAGGATAATGCTTAAAAACAAATAGTTAGAGCGGTTCCACGATTCCGTTTTAACAGGAACCGCTCTAAAAGAGAAAGCGCTTGCCATTGGTCGGTGCGGAAACGCGGCCCGTTTTGCCTGCGCCGCCTGCCACCACCGAACCCGATGCCTGGTCTTGCTTGATAGTCTGTTTGGTGGTCGGCACAGCGGGTGCTGATGCAAATGCTGTTCCCGATACCATGAATGCGCCAATTGCTAACACAGCTATGGTCTTCATCATTCCTCCTCTACTGGTCTCACCAGTATGGACGCCGAAATTTGATGAGATCATGCAGGCGTTGTTACACAATCCCCCGTCAGGAAACGGTAGATTTTGCCCGGGCGCTATACGGCATCTGTCGTATTTCGACGTCTCCAAGGCGCTCTGGACGGGGAAAATACGCGCCCTAGTTAATTTTTACCCACCGATGCGTTGACGCGCGACGCAACCACAGGGGCGCAACGAGGAGACGCCTTCATGCCTGAACCGAAAGAAGACGGCCCATCCGTGGAGGTCCTGAAGGAAAGTCTCCCCTCCAAAGCCGCTGCTATTCATGAACTCATCCGCCGCGAAGGCGAAAAGGAAATGAACAGAGAGGCGATGGCGCTCTTCTGGTCGGCAATCGCCGGTGGTATCTCGATGAGTACTTCGATGATCGCGCGGGGCATTCTGGAGGCATACCTTCCCGACGGGAACCTGTTCTTTCTGCTTAGTTCAGCCGGCTACACCGTTGGCTTTATCATTGTGATCATCGCCAACCAGCAATTATTTACCGAAAACACGATCACCCCGGTCCTGCCTTTTATGACAGAACCGACAGCGTCGCACTTTTTCAAGATGATACGACTGTGGAGCATCGTTCTTTTGGGCAATCTGATTGGAGGAGCGATCGCCGCCCTCGTCATCGTGTTGATGCCCATTTTCTCCGATGAGGTGACGCGCACATTTATCGGTATGGGCAAGCATCTTATGGAGAACACAAGTAATGAGCTATTCAGCAAGGGCATCATGTCTGGATGGCTGATTGCAACGCTGGTCTGGATGCTGCACAGCACCAAGAATGGCCATATTTTTCTTATTTTCCTGATCACCTATCTCATTGCAATTGGTGATCTCACCCATATCGTCGTCGGGTCGATCGAAGTGCTTTTCTTGCTCTTCATTGGGGAAGTTTCCGCTTTCGACAGCATCTTCAAATTCGGGCTGCCCACGCTGTTCGGAAACATCGTTGGCGGCACATTCATCTTCGGGCTGATTTCTCACGCCCAAATCCGGGCGGACGAATAGCTGCAACCAAAAAGCGGGGAACTTTCTTTCCGCCACAAAGTTCGGAGGTGTTGGTGTTAATTGCCGCTCAGACCAAGCTCGGTAAGTTGACGCCCGCCCTGCCTTGCTCACGCAAGGTGGGGCAATTTCTAATGGAACCATTTTTCTTCTGGCGCATTCAATGGCCGTTTTACCGCATCTTGCAGGCTTTTGATTGGTGGCTGAAAGGAGGATTCCATGCCGCTCTTCAATGAAGCGAGCCGAATATACGCGCCGGGAGAAGTCGATTTGATGCGCAGATGTTTCACGGAAGCCAGCGAAAAACTGGAGGCGGGCGGCAACGCCTATTCACCTTCCGATCTGGCATCCAGCATCATCAGTCTCTACGAGAGCGGATTGCGCAATCAGACATATATCGCCGATCTGGCAGCGGGCATTGCAAGCGCCAGATATCTGTCCCGACAACAGGAAGTCGACGTCCCCCAGCCAGACCAATGACCGAGGAGTAAAGAAAATGGCACAGAAGCGAAATCCGTGGTCCGACCCGGATCTGGTAAGAGAGAAAGAGGCTATCGATCCATCGCCGGTGGAACCCACTGACCATCAGGAAAAGCCTACCCACGAACAATCAAATGCTCCGGGCAACCCGCATGTCCAGGTTCCTAAAGAACCTTATCCCGACCGTTCGAATGATTGAATGAGTAAGGCGGTCTCCGGGCCAGACATTTCTGTGCGATGCAGATATGATCACGACTTAGTCGGGACGCCTGCTTGATGTAGCTTCTGTCTCCAGTGTCAGCCGAGACTGGCAGTCAGGTCGGGCTATCGCCCCTAGCGATCGTGAGCGATGTAAACATGAAGACACTGGCAACAGCTATCTGCTTTCTGGTCGTGGCGGCGGCCCTCACCGGCTGCGCCAATCGTTCGTGCCGCGATTGGCCGGGGACATGCATCATTCAGTGATGGAGACGAACCGGGCAAACCGCGCCGCCGCGCGTTCTTGTGTCCGCCCGGTCGGGCCTTATGCCCCGCCGCTCTCGCTATTCTTCTTCTTTTTATCTTCGTCGTAGTGGAACTTGATGGCGAAGAACATAGCCACGCCCAACACGAGAACCTTGAACGCTATCAAGAATACAGGAATCCATTCCATCTTGTGAATTTCCATTCCGCTATTTGTCGAGAAGGCACTAGCACAAATAGCGCCCAAGGCTGCGGCGCAGATTGACGCGGTGGTGACCCGTTACTAGAGTTAGCCTGTGTGAATTTGAATGAATTCAACATCTGGAAGGGATGCATGCCCGGTGGCATGTCCGGACTTCAAATCCGGGAGGGGCTGATAGACGGTCTTTGGTGGGTTCGACTCCCATTCTCTTCCGCCAACATTGCCGCACATCTCCAGCAAAGCTGTTTCGCAACCTCGCTGGAGATGCAGAAGTTCGATCAGACGCGCTCAAGCGCGATGGCGATACCCTGACCAACGCCAATGCACATGGTGGCCAGCCCATATTTGCCGCCGTTCAGCGACAGTTCCAGCGCCGCTGTGCCAGCAATACGCGCACCCGACATGCCGAGCGGATGACCAAGCGCGATTGCGCCGCCATTCGGATTGACGCGGCTGTCGTCATCGGCAATGCCCAGTTCCCGCAGCACGGCAAGGCCTTGCGACGCGAAAGCTTCGTTCAGCTCGATTACATCGAAAGCATCAGGCGCAATGCCGATGCGGGCGCTGAGCTTCCTGGTTGCAGGTGCCGGGCCGATGCCCATGATGCGCGGCGGCACGCCAGCCGTTGCACCGCCCACAACGCGAGCGATAGGCGTGAGGCCATATTTCTTCACCGCAGCTTCCGAAGCAACGATCAGTGCGGCAGCGCCGTCATTGACGCCAGACGCATTGCCCGCCGTGACCGTGCCGCCTTCGCGGAAAGGCGTCGGCAGCT
>JAEXXS010000432.1 GCA_023451915.1 Pseudomonadota bacterium
TTTTCATGGACATGGAAGCCATGTTCGCCTGCGGCTATGCCCTTCAGATGGGGGGTAAATTGCAGCCCCTTCGCGGTTTGCGAAATCGTAATCGTGCCCAGTTCCTTGCCCTGCCCTGTGGGCAGCGCTTCAAACATTTTCACGCTTATATCGTTCGCAAAGGCGGGCGCGGCCGCAAGCGCGAGTAACGAACCTAAAATCAAGCTGCGCATCATTTCCTCCATCTTCAAAATCGTTTCGGAATAAAAGACTAACGTTCGGAGTGACAAATTGTTCGCTTTATAAAGTCTGCAGATGATTGCGCGGCGGTGGCCCACCGCGCAATCCGGCAACGCATCAGACAGTGACAAACTGCCCCATCATACCGACAGCTTCATGCTCCAGCACATGGCAATGGAACATGAACGGATGGCTGCGCTGGGCTTCACGGTCGAAGTGCACCAGAAGTTCCGCCTTGCCGTTGATCAGCGCCGTGTCCTTCCACCCTGACTGATGTGCGGGGGGAGCCTTGCCGTTCAAGGTCAGGATACGGAAAGAGGCCCCGTGGATATGGAACGGATGCGCCATTTCTTTCGTGGTCAGCTCCCATATTTCCCAAGAGCCCAACTTGGCCTCGACATCAATGCGCTTCATGTCGAAGGGTTCGCCAGCAATCGCCATGCGCACGCCGGATGTCAGCGCATCCAACGCTGGACCTGCCTCGGCGGATGAACGACTGCCATGCATCATATTGTGGTCCATTTGACCACCCTGCATGGCGCTCATGTTCATATTGCCCATATTGTGGCCAGCATGGGGGTCTGCGGCA
Source organism: Pseudomonadota bacterium (assembly GCA_023451915.1). Next base: position 809 of record JAEXXS010000432.1, read on the forward strand.
GGCTTTTGCATCATCAGCTTCATGTTTTCGGCCATGCGCTCATCAAAGAAGAACGAACGCCCGCGCGCCGATTTGCTGGGGTCTGGTGCTTCCGGCGCTTCCAGATTTGCCGGTATGTCTTTGACATTTCCCTTGAGAGCGGTGTCGACAGCGAACCGCATCATCATCTGATCCTCGCCGCCGCTATCGTCGCTGGCGGTCAGAAGCTCGACGCCTTCGCCACCCGTCGAAAAGTCGACCAGCGCCTCATAACGTTCGCCGGGGCTGATCGTCAGCCGCTCGATGGCTTCCGGCTTGCCGATAAAGCCGCCATCGGAAGCGAACACATACAGCGGACGATTATCGCTGAAGCGTATATGGAAATTGCGCGCATTGGCGCCGTTGAGAATGCGCAGGCGCACGACCGCCGCAGGCACCCTTGCTTCCGGCGAGATAACGCCATTGACGATCAACCGATCCCCGCGAAAACCATGCATCAGGTCCATGATATCGGGCTGATAAACCGCGTCGCCTTCAATGACACGACGGTCCTGAAGCACCAGTGGAATATCGTCCACACCATAGGTTTCCGGCAGGCCCCGCTCGGCATCCTCACCGTCGCTGACGATCATCAGCCCGGCAATGCCCATATGCGCCTGACGGGCGGTGCCGCCATGCAAATGCGGGTGAAACCAGTTGAACGAAGCTGGCTGATTGACAGTAACCTTCGGTTCCCAGCGCCCTCCTGCCGGAACGAGATTATGGGGCCCGCCGTCCAGGATGGAAGGAACGAACAGCCCGTGCCAATGCAGGGTCGTCTCCTCATCCATTCCGTTTTCAACGGCAAGCGTGACGCTTTCGCCATTCTTGAGGCGCACGACGGGACCAAGATAGGTGCCGTTGACACCGGCAGACGCCGCATCGCTACCCGGCTCGAAAGAATGACGGCCTTTGCCAACCTTGAGCTTGACGACGCCCGAGGCATCGGGCTCCAGCAAAGGCGGCATGGGCAGGCTCTGGCCCTTGGCTACGGGGGCCATTTCCATGGTGCCATGGCCCATATTCTGATGCGCATCCTGCGCAAAACCGGTCAAGGGACGAATGGCGGCAAAGCTTGCCGCGCCCGCGCCAAGCGCGAGCAGGCGGCGGCGAGTTAATCCACGCATGGTGAAATCTCCAAATAGAATTCCAGACAATAATCCTTTCACCGCCGCTAGATCGGCAGCGCATTCGGCGATTAGAGCGGGAGCGCGATTGGAGGTCGGAGAAGATTGTCGCGGGGATTGCTGCTCAGGCTAGCCACGAGCGGTGGAAGACCGAAATCCTGCGACGGCGCGAATGCTCCAATATCGGCGGCCAACTGAACGATACAGCCGCACGTCATCATCACACAGGCGACCGGAGATTTTGCACCATGGTCGATGGGCGCTTGTTGTCCCGCATGGTGCGAAGCAGGTATCGCGCTATCAGCGGGTTGCTGTTCGCTCATATGACAGCCGACGGAAACGCCTGCGGTGGGCATATCATGCGCCATCGCATAGCAAAGCTGTGTCGAGACCAGAAACAACAGCGACAGAACCGTCACCAGCACACGCGACGGCACATGCAGGAAGCAAAGCCCCCACATATTGCACCGCCCGCCGATGTTGCGTTTCAAGAACTGCATATCCGCATCCGAGATGATGCCCAATTGGTATCGACCCGAATCTAGGGATGCGTTGTGACAATTGAAAGGCCTATTCTTGCCTCCCGTGATTTTGAAGGCACTTTCACTTTTCTTTCGAAAAGAGGGGTTCCGCGTTTATAAAATTACGCAAAACCCCTTTTCTGCTTGCGATTCCGTCTCGCAAGGTTTTAAAGAACGGCATCTTGGCTGCTCCCAATTAACGGCCCACAAAAACGGATAAGAAAATGACTGTCGCTCAAGCGGTTGTTCCGCAGCAAAACTCCGCGCGCCGTGTTCTGGCCGCAAGCATGATCGGCACTACGATCGAATTCTTCGACTTTTACATTTATGCAACGGCCGCGGTAATCGTATTCCCGCATTTGTTCTTCCCCGCCAGCGATGGTAATTCGGCGCTGCTTCAATCGCTTGCCACATTTGCTATTGCGTTCTTTGCCCGCCCGATTGGCGGCGCATTGTTTGGTCACTTCGGTGACAGGATTGGCCGCAAGGCAACCCTCGTGGCCGCGCTCATGACCATGGGCATTTCCACGGTCGCCATCGGCTTCCTGCCGACCTATGA
>JAEXXS010000467.1 GCA_023451915.1 Pseudomonadota bacterium
GCACGGACATGGCGGTCGTGAATTGACATTGGTGTTGAGCGGCAGTTTCCATGATGGAACCGGGCTCTTTGCGCGCGGCGATATTGAGGAAGCGGATGCTGATCTTGTGCATCAGCCGATTGCGTCACCGGATGGCGATTGCATTTGTCTTGCGGTGACGGACGCCCCGCTTAAATTCCAGAGTTGGCTTATGCGCCTCGTGCAGCCATTAATTGGCATCTAGAGCGGTTCCGCTTAAAACGAAATCGCGGAACCGCTAAAAGGTAAAGGCGGCAGTTATGCCGCCTTTTTCAGTTCAAAACGACGATTGCCGCATTCAACGCTGTCGCAAGCGATAGCCATATCAGGTAGGGCACAAACAGCAGTGCCGAGATACGATCTGGTCGCCATGCGCGAATGATAAACAGAAACACGCAAAGCCAGACCCCGATGATGACGACTAGCCCCAATACGGTCATATGAGCACCAAAGAAAATCGGCGTCCAAATGAAATTCAGTATCATCTGACCAAACCACGGTCCGCGTCGTTGCCAACCCCTATCACTCACCCATGTGCGCCAGCCTGCGATGGCAATGAAGAGATATAGTATCGTCCAGATGGGGCCGAAGGCTGCATTCGGTGGGGTAAACCACGGCTTTTGAAGCGATGCATACCATTCGCCCGGAGGGAAGCCGATGCCGATCACCATTCCGACGACAATAATGACGAAGGCAAACACGGCCAGAAGACCCAATTTTTGCATATGTTATTCCAGCCTATTCAATAATCCGCGACGTAATCCAATAGCCAATATAGGCTGACACTGCAGACAGGACAGTGCCCCACATCAGATCTGTAATCGTCAGCGTCCAAGACCAGTTTTTCAAGGTGGCCTGATTGGTCAGGTCATAAGTCGCATAGGCGACAAACCCCAGAAGCGCCCCATGAACGAGCGTGACTGTGCCGCTGCCAGCCAGAAGTCCAGGCTTGACTGCAAATACAACCAGCCCGACCACAAAGATCAAATAGAAAATTATAGCTGGTGCGAGACGGAAATTCGGGGCAAGCATGTCGCCCATGACAGGGCGGTAAAACACGTTCGCCATATTGGATAGCCACACGGAGTCGATAGCGAGGAATGCAGCCGCTGTGACCACATAGGCTATGAGATAATCTTTCATCGGTAGCTCACTCTCTTATTTGATGCGGGTCCAGCCCACATTACGACACAGGAGACCAGCCAGAACGCAGCCACTGCTCGACATAGTATCACCGTCAACTTTCACCCTGATCTTGTAGGTCAGGTTGCGTTGCGGGTCGAAAGCGGTGCCTGAATATTGTCCGTCCGCAGTTTCATTGATGCTCATAACCAGCCGGTCGCCGGTTCTCTCTTTTGGTGTTCCGGGCTTGATCCAGGTGTTGGTGGCACAGATATCCTTGCCGCATTCGGCAATTTTTACACGCGCTTTGCCATCCCCACGCGCCCAGTTGCCATTGATTTCAGCCGTCAGCGCCGAGAAGGGAAACAACACGGTCATCATGCTGATCGTCAGTATCCATTTCATCGACGCCTCCTCGGTCGTTTGAGCCTAAGCGTGTTCAATCGTGTAAAGCCCGACATTGATCGCACCTTCGTCAAATCCGCCTTCGCAATAGCAAAGGTAGTATTCCCAAAGCCGCCGGAATTTATCGTCAAAGCCAAGTTGTTCGATTTCGGGCCAGTTGGAGATGAATCGCTGCCGCCATTCAGCGAGCGTGAGCGCATAGGAATGGCCGAAATGTTCGGTTTCCTTTAAAACCAGACCGGCTTTTAAAAGGTCGCGTTCCAGCACCTTGTCTGATGGCAGAAAGCCGCCTGGAAAGATGAATTTCTGGATGAAATCTGCTTTGCGACGATAGCTTTCGTAGCGTGTCTCTTCAATCGAGATGATCTGCAGGACGGCCTTGCCGCCGGGCTTGAGACAACGCTTCAGGGTTGCGAAATAGTCCGGCCAATAGGCTTCTCCGACCGCCTCAAACATTTCGATCGATACGATGCGTTCGAACTGGCCTTGGACATCGCGGTAGTCTTGCAGGTGGAGATCGACCACACCGTTTTGGCCCGCGTTTTCAATAGCGGTTTTTGCCCAGGCCAGCTGCGATGGCGAGAGGGTTATCCCGGTCACATGCGTGTTGCGATGTGTTGCAAGATAGCTCGCGAGAGCGCCCCAGCCGCAGCCAATTTCGAGAACTTTTTCACCGCCCTCAAGCGCCAGTTTTTCTGCAATCCGCTGCAATTTCTGCTCCTGCGCACTCTCAAGGCTAAATGTCGTCTCATCCCAGATCGCAGACGAATAAAGCATCGAAGCGTCGAGCCACAGGGCGTAGAAATCATTGCCGAGATCGTAATGGGCTTCGATGTTGCGCCGGCTGCCGCGGCGCGTGTTTGCATTGAGCAGATGGCTGATGCGGTTTAGCGTTCGCATCCAGACCGACCCGCGCAATGTGGCGGTCAGCGTCTCACGATTACGCGCCGCAAAGCGGATGACGGAGGTTAGATCAGGCGATGTCCATTCGCCTTCAACATAGGCCTGCGCAAAGCCAATATCGCCGCCCGTCAGCAGGCGGCGCAGACTGTTCCATTTAACAATCGTTATCTTGGCTTCCGGCCCGGGCAAGGGACCATTGGCGACAATCAACTCACCGTCGGGGAGCGAAAGCACCAACCGGCCATGCCGGACCTGCTTCAGGAGCCGTTTCAACACGATAGCCGAGGGGCTAA
>JAEXXS010000471.1 GCA_023451915.1 Pseudomonadota bacterium
TCGCGATAACCAAAGCCTATTCCTTCCAGCGACATTGCGATGCATCCTTCACTGTAATATGATTACACCAAACATTGACTTCTATTGGTAGCGTTCATAGCTATCAGAGGAATATGAAGGCAAGTCTGCGATAATGGGCAGCAGGGGAAAATCCCGCTTCAGCCCAGCAACTGCGAACGGACGAGACCGATGACAGGCATTACCGTTTCCGATTCCGCCGCAAAGCGGATCGCTAAAATTCTCAATTCCGAACCGGACAAGACCGCGTTGCGCGTTTCTGTCGAAGGTGGCGGCTGCTCCGGTTTTTCCTACAAATACGATCTTGTCGATGAACAGACTGAGGACGACATCGTGATCGAAAAGCTTGGAGCGAAAGTTCTGATCGATTCGATCTCGGTTCCCTATATGGACGGTTCGGAAATCGATTTCGTTGACGATCTGATGGGACAATCGTTCCAGATCCGCAATCCAAACGCGACCGCGTCCTGCGGCTGCGGCACGAGCTTCGCAATTTAAGCAAACCAAACGCGCGACAACGAATTAAACCGGCTGCCTCATCATGGCAGCCGGTTTTGTTTTATCAGACTTTCACCGAAGCGACCGTCGCATCGATATGGTCCACCAGCGCGTCCGGCAGGCCAAGACGCCCGGCTAGCATATCGAGATAACCGCGCTCCGCCCGGCTATCGGGATCAATCGCCAGACGCGAAGCGGTGTAAAGCTCCACCTTCTGCTCTTCCGTCTGCGCAGCGGCGATAAGCGCGTCGAGATCAACGGGCTCTGCCAGTTCTTTCCGGAAAAACGCTTCCGCATCGTCATCAAGGCCGGAAATCTGAAGCTTCTCCATGATGCGCGCCCGTTCCGCATCGTCGATATGGCCGTCCGCGTTCGCTGCGGCGATCATCGCCTGGATCAGCGTCAGGGCAAAACTGTTGCTCATGGCCAGTGACTGTGGGTGGAACGGCGAATCGGCAGGCGGAGGCGGAAGAAGCTCCGGCCCGGTGGCAACCGGCTGTTCCGCCGTTTGCGGCGACTGGCCGGACTTATAGTTCTTATAGGCCAGATAGCCGAGACCGGCGATGGCTGCGATGCCACCAACGGTGGCGACATTCCCCGCCAGTTTGCGGCCTGTCTTGGTGCCAAGAATTGCGGCAGCGATAGCGCCTGTGGCAAGCGGGTTCTTCTTGGCGAGATCACCGACCTGCCCGGCTTTGTCCTTCACACTCCCCGACAATCCCGGTATTTGGCCCGGTATCTGCGATCCCAAAAACTGGTCGAGAAGTTTCTTGGCGTCGAACATCGTCATCTCCTGTCTGGCTCCAATGAGTCCGAGATAGGAACGCACGGGCGGCAATACAAATGCGCATAGCGTCGAAAGATGCTTCAGAATGCAATTTCTGTGATGAGGCCCGCGCCGTGCTTGCCCTCACCCGCCCAAGCGCCTAATCATTGAACCATGAAGATCGCTACGTGGAACATCAACGGCGTCAAGGCCCGCATCGAGAACCTTCAGCATTGGCTGAAGGAGTCTTCGCCAGATATCGCCTGCTTGCAGGAAATCAAGTCGGTGGACGATCAGTTTCCGCGACTTGAGATCGAGGCGCTTGGCTACCACGTCGAGACCCATGGTCAGAAAGGCTTCAACGGCGTCGCGCTTCTCTCCAAGAAGTCACCCGACGAGATCAATCGCGGTCTGCCCGGCGATGACAGCGACGAACAGGCGCGGTTTATCGAAGGCGTCTATTCGACCGATAAGGGCGTCATCCGCGTCGTATCGCTCTATCTGCCGAACGGGAACCCGATCGATACGGAGAAATTTCCCTATAAGCTCTCCTGGATGCAGCGTCTGGAAGCCTGGGCGAAAGATCGTCTTGCGCTCGAAGAGCCGCTTGTGCTGGCTGGCGACTACAACGTTATCCCCGAGCCGCAGGACGCGAAGAACCCGCAGGCATGGCTCGGCGATGCATTGTTCCAGCCGCAATCGCGACAGGCGTTTCGCAAGCTCGAAAATCTGGGTTTCACCGACGCTATTCGAGCGGCGACCGACGATGACGGTATCTATTCATTCTGGGATTATCAGGCAGGCGCCTGGCAGAAAAACAACGGCATCCGCATCGATCATCTGATGCTGTCGCCAGAAGCGACCAATCGTTTCGTATCGACTGATATTGAAAAGCACGTTCGCGCCTGGGAAAAGCCGTCCGACCATGTGCCGGTCACGGTCACGCTGGCGGTTTAAGACGGAAGAAGCTCAGCACGACAGTTGCAAATTCGTCAGGCCGTGTCGAAAAGAGTGATTTTCGAGTACCGGAGCGGAGCGTACTTCAACGTAGGTGAGCACCGGAACTCAGACAAATTGCTCTTTGCAGTCCGGCACCACGAATTTGCAACTGTAGTGTCAGAACGAACCCTTGGTGGTCATATCGCTTGCAAGAGCCACAGCATTCCGGCGATCCGCTTCACCGACAATCGAGAAAGCCTGTTCCTGCATTTCGCGTATCCAGGTGCAATCCTCGGCTGCGCAACGCTCGGAAGCGGCCGTCATGAAGGCCAGCCCGCGCACGGTCTTGCCTGCCTGAAACAGCATGTTTCCAAGCATGGCCTGCGCGCTGACATTGCCCTTGTTTGCAGCCAGCTGGAACCAGCGCGCCGCCTGAACCGAATTGCGCTCTCCGCCCTCACCGGACAGAAGCATCTTGCCCAGTTCGAACTGGGCAGCGGAATCACCGAAATTCGATGCGGCCTGCACATAAAGGTCGCGGGCGACACCCAGATCGGCGCGCACCGGCGTACCCGGAATGCCGCGCTTCACGTATCCAGCGAGCGCGACGAGCGCATCAGCCACATAGGAATCGTTCTCGGAACCGGGTTCTGAACCCTCACGCACGATCTTTTCGAAAATCTTGTAGGCTTCGTAGTCATTTTCCGCCACGCCATCGCCATCGGCATACATGCGGGCCAGTTTCCACTTTGCACCCTGATGACCGCGCTCGGCGGCATAACGCAGCGCCTTGATCGCTTCGTCCTTGTGACCGTTCTTGTAGGCGGAGAAGCCGAACTTGAAGAGTTCGAACGGGCTGCGCGACTTTTCCGAATCGTCGTTCAGGTCGAAAGCAAAGGCACTGCTGCAGGCGAGGGCCAAACCAACCGCCATGGCAATAACAGGATATGAAAAACTGCGACTACGCATCACAACGCCGGTCTTTCACAATAGTTGGCACAAATCGTGGAGAAAGAGTTCACTGAGGGCAGGATAGCCACGCTTTTCGTCAAGACTGAGACCCGATCTTGGCCGAAAAAAGCCTTGCCATCATTGGAAGGAATCGGAGCCGCGTCGGCAAGGTTTCCCCTGCTTGCAATCGGTTTGCTCTGCAACAACGCGCTTTTGCTCATTCCTGCCTAATCCTGCGGGAGCCTTCGCTCCTGATTGTTTGACGGCTTCTGCCTTTCCTTGACGGATGATGCCCCTTTGTGGCGGGAAATAGGCAAAAATGACCGTAGTTCTTTGTAGCCTAAAGTAACGGTAAA
>JAEXXS010000052.1 GCA_023451915.1 Pseudomonadota bacterium
ATCAAAACCACCAGAACCGGCAGAGCCCGAAAGATATCGATATAGCCAATGGCGATATATTGAAACGGCTTGGGCGCATAGAGGCGCACAAAGCAGAGTAACAGGCCGAAAAGGCTACCGAAGAAAATTGCGGTTATGCCCAGAAGCAGCGTGTTACCGAGCCCAAGCAGCAGGATCGGAAAGGACCGGACGAGAATGTCCCAATTGAAAAAGGTTTCGATCAGACCCATGGCGTCAATCCGGGAATCCTGAGGTGGTTTGAGAGGCGGCTGCGCCAGACAACGGACGCAGCCACTCGTGTTTACTGCGCGGATGGAACAGGCATCGGCTTGACGGTCGACGTACCAGCATCCGGTTCAACACCGAACCACTTCTTGTGAATGGCAGCCAGAGTGCCGTCTTCCTTCATTTTGGAAATCTCGTCATTGACCTTTGGCAGGATTTCGAGGTCCTTCTTCGCCATCATGGCAAAGCGCTCACCCGTCGGGATACGCACGAGAACCTTCAAGGCTGGCATTTTCTGGATCGCGTACTGGAAACCGGCCAGTTCACCGGCGCCACCCACAATTCGACCTGTCTGTACATCGAGCAGCAGGTCCTGTTGAGCAGCATAGCTTTTGACATCGGCAATGCCAAGCTTTTCGGCATTTTCCTTTGCCCAGCTCTCACCGGTGGTGCCCGCGACAACGCCGATTACCTTGCCCTTAAGGTCTTCCAATGTCTTGACCGAGGAATCGGCTTTGCCGACGATTGTGCCGTCGCTATCATAATAAGGCTGCGTGAAGGACTGCGTCTTCAGGCGTTCGTTTGTGACTGAAATTGACGAAATGGCAAAATCGACGCGGCCCGAACTTGTGGCGGCAAATAGCGCCTGAAAGCCGAGCGGCTGGAATTCAACATCCATGCCGAGCCGCTTTGCGGCTTCGGTAGCGACATCGACCTCAAAGCCCTCGAAGACACCCTTCTCGTTTTTGAATTCCCATGGCGGGTTGGCGGCGTAGGAGCCGACAACGATCTTGCCGTCCGCGAATGCGGACGAAACCATCAACGACAGTGCTACAGCTGTCAGAATAGTGACTTTCTTAATCATGGTTCCTCTCTGGACTTATTGTCTCTGATTATGATCGATAGTTATCTGTGCCTGTCACCTGCATCAGGCAGCTTGTTTGGGTACGATACGTTCCAGCGCAGTAAAAAGGTGGTCGACCGCATCGGCTGACGTAACCCAGCCCGGCGAAAGCCGCATCGTGCTACCGCGCGCATCGCAATAGATTTTCTGCTCGCGCAACGCCGATATTACCGCTGCCGGAACAACTTCGGATGGCAGAGCCAGCATCACGCTGCCGCCGCGTCGCGCATCGTCAACAGGCGAAACGAGCTTCCAACCAAGATTCTGTGCCCGCGCGATGATGGCGTGAGCGCTGACCAGATTATTCGCCCGGATGTTATCGACGCCTTTTTCCATCGCCCATTGGATACCCGGCAGAGACGCGACGGAAGCCAGGATCGCTGGCGTACCGTGGTCCAAGCGTCGCGCATCGCCCGCATAGGAAAACCCGTCGAGATCCCAGGAAAACGGGTTTTCCTGGCTGAACCAACCGCGAAGTTCTGGCCGCAAATCGGCCAGCAGCGATGGCCTGACCTGTACGATCCCAGCACCAGAAGCGCCGCATAGCCATTTCAGCGAGGTGGAAACGACGAAATCCGGCTCAACAGTCTTGACCGAGAATGGCAGAACGCCGACACCTTGTGTGATATCGACACCGACCAGCGTCCCCATCGCGCGACCATGAGCACAGAGGGCTTCAACATCCGCCTTATGTGACGTGGTGGACGAAACGAATGTCAGCAACGCCACACCCACATCATCCTGCCAGCGCGCGATGAAATCCTCGTCGCGCACCCAAGCTTCGCCGGGACGCAGAGGCACCGTGTCAAGTGTAAAACCAAAGCGCCGCGCGATGCCAGCCAGCATGAAATGCAGGCTGGGGAAACAATCGGCGGCAACAAGTAGTCGCTTACCACGCAAACGCTCTTCCGGTAACGCGCCGATGATACTGTAAAGAGCCGTGGTGACATTCTCGGCGGTGGTCACAGAGCCTGCCGGCGCATCGATCACACGGCACCAGGCATCGATAAAAGTCTGACGTGCCGCAAGCGCAGCAGGCCACTGGCCGTCATCCTCTGCAGACCAAACGGCGGAGAAAGCGGACAGAGCATCGCCCATCTTTTCCGCCTTACCGGGGAAGGTGCCGATCGAATGGTAGAGGAAGTAGTCAGACATTTCAGACCTCGAATATTTTGATCAAAAGATCACAGTATTCGGGCGGCGTCAATGCGGCGACCTGTGTGGAACGCACAATTGTAATCCGCGCCCCATCGGGAATCAATTAAGCTATTGATTTATATATAATTACTGAAATCTCAGGGCGTCGAATAGCACGCTATGATGCAAAACGAGGTGTTATTCCACGATCAGCGTTCTCAAAAGATCCTGTGTCTCGCGTATATCCGACACCATTGCCTCACGGGCACGGCCTGCATCACGCGATTTCATCGCCGCGACAATACGACGGTGATTCCGCGTATAAGCCTTATCGCCCTCCGCTTTCATGCGCGGCTGCACATAGGCCGACAACATGCGCATATACGGACCATACCGCAACCAAAGCGTGTCTATCAGCTGCATGAGGACTTCAGAATGGGATGCCTTGTAGATAAGATAATGAA
>JAEXXS010000122.1 GCA_023451915.1 Pseudomonadota bacterium
GCAACACCCTTCGCGCCTGCCGGAATATCGGCGAAACGGATCAGGCGGTCGCGGAAACCCGGCATGGCATAATTCACATAGCCATAGATCAAGGGCGCGCAGGCAATGCCGGAATCGGGCTTTGCCATCTCTTCAAACACGGCAATCGGGTCCATGCCAAAGCATTCCGGCTTCACCAGCGCCGCGATTTCCCGAAGCTGTTCGAACGCTATCACGCCGTCTTCAACGCTGATCAACGCGCCTTCGGTGGCGCACGGAGAGCCGTTATTGGCCGCCAGCGTATAGAAAGACATCAGCGAATGCGGCGAGCGCAAGGGCAAAAGCACCTTGCCCGCGCGCGCCAGTTCCAGCACTTCGGCCCAGCTTGCGGCAGGCTTTTCCATCAGGTCCGGACGCCAAGCCTGAACCTGCGTGGCCGCATCGAGCGGAAACGCCCATTGATGGTCCTGCCAGTGATAGCTTGGGAAGGATTGACCGACAGAACCATCGGCCAAAGCTTTCAGCTCGGCTTCGCGGCCCGGCACATCGAGCGGCAGCAGGCAGCCTTCCTTGGTGATCTGGCCGACATGCGGATGATCGATCACGATCATATCGAAATTGCGCGCCAATTCCTCGACCGGGAAGGTCTCGAAATCCTGCAGGGAACGCTTTTCCCATTCGATCTCGACGCCCTTGTCGCTCAGCCATTGCTTTGCACCGGCAACCATCGGATCGTAACCGCGCGGGTGGCTCCAGGTCATGCCTTTCAGCTTGATCGCACTCATAGGCCGAACTCCTCGCGAATTGCCTCGCTGTTTTCACCGATGCGCGGCGCTGCGCGCTCTGTCCTGTGGCGCTGCCCGTTGATGCGCAGCGGCGAACGGGTGGTGGTGATGGAGACATTGTCTTCACGCGTGACGGTCTGCAGCATGTCGAGAACCGAAAAGCCGTCGCTGGCCAAAAGTTCTTCCCAATTGAGAACGCGGGCGCACCAGATATCCGCCGGTTCCAGAATGGCGAGCCACTCATCCACCGTCTTCTGGGCAATGCGGTCGGCAATCAGGCGCTTGATTTCGTCGCGCTTGGTGAACCAGCTCGACGGATCGTCAGCGAATGGGGCCAATGTGTCCGCTTCCAGCAGCGCCGCCAGTTTCGGGATCGGCGTCATGGCGATGGCGAGATAGGCATCCGCCGCCTGATAGACCCCGTAAGGTGCGGAAAGATAAGCATGCGCGCTGCGGAAATCGGAGCGTTTCGGCAGACGGCGTCCGTCATTGAGATGGGTGGTCAGCACTTCGAACTGGAAATCGACCAGCGCTTCGAGAAGGCTTGTCTCCACATGCGCGCCCTTGCCGGAAATGCCGCGCCGCACCAGCGCTGCCAGAATGCCCTGCGCCACGGCAGCGCCTGCCAGCATGTCGGCAACAGCCAGACCGAACGGCACCGGCCCCTGCCCTTCATCGCCGTTGAGCCACATCAGGCCCGAACGCGCCTGCGCCAGCAGATCCTGTCCCGGACGCTTGACCCACGGACCCTCCTCGCCATAGCCGCTGATGGAGGCGTAGACGAGACGCGGATTGATCGCCTTGGCGGATTCATAATCCAGCCCCAGCCGTTCAATAACGCCGGGACGGAAATTCTGGATCAGAACATCGGCCTTGGCGATGAGCTTCTTCAGCGCTGCGATGTCATCCGGATTTTTCAGATCGAGCGCCAAGCTGTCCTTGCCGCGATTGATGGCGTGGAAAATCGTCGAATCGCCACCGATCTTCGTATCGCTCAGATAGAGCCTGCGCGACAGGTCACCGCCGTCCGGGCGCTCGATCTTGATGACCCGCGCTCCGAGGTCCATCAGGCGCAGCGAGCAATAAGGCCCCGACAGAAACTGGCTCATATCCACAACAACGAGCCCGTTCAGCGGCAGTTCATTTTCCGGCATCGGGAAATTCCCTCCTCATGAATTTCTTATGTGAATATAGTCTTCACATATGGATTTATAGAAGGCAAGGCTGAAATTGGGGTCAGAGCGCGTTTCAATTGAATATGTGCCGGTTCATCACCGGAAAGCGCAGGAGCAATTTGCCTTCAGGCTTCCCCTCATCCTGAGCCGGTGCGAAGCACCGTGTCGAAGGACGAGGGAAGGAGAAGTCGGCGCTCTGAGAATGCAAAAACGCCGCCCGAAACGGACGGCGTTTTTGAGAAGTGAAAGTGAAGGCGTCAGTCGAGGGATCAGATTTCCAGTTCGACTTCGCGGCTTGCAGTTTCCAGCAGCGTCCAGACGTGGTCGGCCAGCGAATTCCACACTTCGATGCGGTAGTGATCCGCATCCCATTTCAGCAGGATGATCTGCACGCGATCGAAGATGGTGCGCGCAGCACCGGGTGCTGCCATCGAAGCCAGATCAAGCGGTGAAGCGGCATTGAGCAGCCATTCCGCCTGCGGGCCGGTGATATCGATGCCGGTCTCGCGATGGCTCACTTCGACCAGCGCATGCGGTTCCGTCTCGTAGAGGCTCGCGAAAGCCGCGACGATCTCTGCCGCTTTGCTGTCATCGGCAAAGATAAACCATTCATCCGGCCCGATGCAGGCAACGGCGATCTCGCCGGTTTTCGCAAGTCCGCCAATCTTGGCCGGGATCTTGGCCCCGAGCGCTTTTTCGGCCAGCGCCAGTTTTTCCGGATTGAAGCGCAAAACAAAGCGCGCGCCGTCAGCGGCGGGGCGAATATCAAGCCGTCCCGGAATGGCAACCGCGCGGCTCGCAAAAGGGTTGGTCTGTTGCAGCATGATGCGATCCTTATCCGTTCAGCTTCTTGCCTTCTGGGTCATAGAAGACAAGCCCAGTGATTTCCGCCTCATGCGCGCTGCCATCCGGCATCGGCACATAAATGGTCTCGCCGGTGCGATCCTTGCCGCCAGCGATCAGCGCCATGGCGAAGGAACGGCCCAGAGTCTCGCTCCAATAGGAAGAGGTGACGTGACCGAGCATGGTCATCGGCACAGCCTGTTTTGGATCGGCGACAATCTGTGCGCCTTCCTCCAGCACCAGTTTCGGGTCCTTTGGCAGCAGGCCGACCAGATGCTTGCGATCCTTCTTCAGCATGTCCGGACGCGCCAGCGACCGCTTGCCGACGAAATCCGGCTTCTGCTTGCCTATGGCCCAGCCGAGCGCGGCATCATCCGGCGTCACCGTGCCGTCCGTGTCCTGACCGACGATGATATAGCCCTTCTCGGCGCGCAGCACATGCATGGTTTCGGTGCCATAGGGCGTGATGTCATATTTCTGGCCCGCTTCATAAAGCGCCTTCCACAGAGCCAGACCATAACGCGACGGGACATTGATTTCGAAGCCCAGTTCACCGGTAAAGCTCATGCGGAACAGACGCGCCGGTACGCCGAGGAATGTGCATTCCGCCACCGACATATGCGGGAAAGCCTCATCGGAAATATCCACGCCCTCGACCATCGGCTCAATGAGCCTGCGCGCATTCGGCCCGTTCAGCGCCACCACGGCCCATTGCTCGGTCGTAGACGTCAGCGACACTTTCAGGTCCGGCCATTCCGTCTGGAGATAATCCTCCATCATGTTGAGAACGCGCGGCGCGCCACCGGTCGTCGTCGTGACATGGAAACGATCCTGCGACAGCCTGCCAACCACACCATCGTCGCGGATGAAGCCGTCTTCGCCGAGCAGCAGTCCGTAACGGCAGCGCCCGATGCCGAGTTTCGTCCACGGATTGGTGTACATGCGGTTCATGAATTCCGCCGCATCCGGGCCGACCACCTCGATCTTGCC
>JAEXXS010000150.1 GCA_023451915.1 Pseudomonadota bacterium
TCCACCGATCACAATTGCGCGCGATCGCCCCGTGGAAACGGAACAATTTGCGTTTTCAGACGTTTAGTAGCGTCATTCCATACGGAGGGTTGCACATGAATATTCTGAAAAAGGCGTGCGCGGGGACCTTGGCGCTGGTCTTTGGCGTCACATCCATTGTTCCGAGCATTGCTGCGCCGATGAACCTTGAGCGCCCTGCGCTTAATCAGAACGTCGAACAGGTTCGCGATGACCGTCGACCACGCGCGCAAGTCCGGCACCATCGTCCGCCGAACAACGCTCACAGGCCAGGGCGCCCGCCGCATCACGCCAACAGGCCGGGCCGCCCGCCGCATCACTCCTACCGCCCTTCGAACCGTCCCGGTTACTGGCATGGTCACCATGGCTCGCGCTACTATCGTAACGGTTATCGCCGCCACAGCGACGGCTGGTGGTATCCGCTGGCGGCATTCACTGCGGGTGCCGTTGTCGGCGGCGCACTGAACCAGCCGCGCGTTGTGCACACCAACAACCACGTACGCTGGTGCCAGAACCGTTATCGCACCTATCGCGTTTCGGATAACACCTTTCAGCCGAACAGCGGTCCGCGCAGACAGTGCGTTTCGCCCTATCGGTAAACTGCGATAAACAAAACAATAAAAAGCGCCCTCCGGGGCGCTTTTTTGTGGCCCGCCATCCTGCTGAAAGCATTTTGCCAACCGCGACTGCAAAGTAACCAAACCCGCACTCTTTCTTCTGGACGCTATCTGCAAACAGGAATAAGCATCCAGGCGTCCGCCGTGCCACAGTCAGGAATTTCTATAATTCGATTGTTTTGCGACATGGCAGACGGTTTCAGACCATGCGTCGCAGAAAAAATATGCTGATTTCGTTCTGCAACGCCGGTTCCGCCTGAATGTAATCCGAGTTTGACAATGTCGCAGACGACCGCTCCTGAAAGCCCGGTGACGGGCCCAACCCCTTCCAACGCCCAGTCCTTTGGTCAGCGCTGGGCCATGCCCATGCTGGTGGCCGGCGGCTTTGCCATTGCGAGTTCGCCGATCTTTGTCCGCCTGTCGGAAGTCGGCCCGCTTGCAACCGGCTTCTGGCGCGTGGCGCTGGCGGTCATCCCGCTGCTGCTGATGAGCGGACGCGAACGCAGCGATATAAAAGACAACAAGCGTCTCACCCTCACGGATTGCCTGCTCTTGGCCGTGCCCGGCCTTTTCATCGCCGCCGATCTCGCCGCATGGCATTTGTCGCTGCATTACACATCGGTCGCCAATGCGACGCTTCTTGCCAATATGGCGCCGATCTTCGTCACGCTTGCCGCATGGCTGCTCTATAAGGCGCGTGTCAGCCCGTCCTTCATCATCGGGCTGGTTGTCGCCATTCTCGGCGTGGTCGTGCTGAAAGGCGGGCCGGGCGAACTCCTGCAATCGCAATCATCCGGCGATGCGCTGGCGTTGCTGGCGGCTGTCTTCTATGCCGGTTACATTCTATCGGTCGGTCGCCTGCGCAATCGGTTTTCAACCATGCGCATCATGCTCTGGAGCAGCGCCATTGCAGCAATCGTCTCACTGCCGGTCGCCTATTTTGCCGAAGGGCAGATCATGCCCACCACGCTTTTCGGATGGCTTATACTGGCGGGCCTTGCATGGTTCACCCATGCCGCCGGGCAAAGCATGATCGCCTATGCGCTTGCCTTTCTGCCCGCTTCCTTCTCGTCGCTTACCCTGCTACTTCAGCCGGTGGTGGCGGCGTTTCTCGCCTGGACTATTTTGTCAGAACCGCTCGGCATCATGCAGGGGCTTGGCGGGGCAATCGTCATTGCCGGTATTCTGATCGCCCGCAGGGGGTAAAAAGAAAGCCGCCTTTCGAGGCGGCTTTCTCATTTGTACTGTGCAGGCCGCCGATTATTCGGCAAGCCATTCCTTGATGCGATCCGGATGGTCGGCGATATATTTATCGACGGCCTTCTCGTAGGAGGTTTCCTGCGCATCGAACATCGCAGCTTCAAGCTCGTTGATCGGAATGCTGAACTTGGTCAGCAGTGAGGCAACTTTCGGATTGTCTTCCTTAAAGCCCTTGCGCGCGATGGCGTCGATATGTTCAGCACCGCCCAGCGCCCCTTCCGGGTCGGCGATGTAGCGCAGCTTGTACTTGCCGAACATCCAGTGCGGGCTCCACGAGGTCGCCACGAACCAGCCGTTCGAACGGGTTGCGCGGTCAACAGTCGTCAGCATTGCCGCTTCACTCGAAATATTGAGCTTGTAATCAAGCCCGTATTTCTTGATCGCTTCCTGCGAAAGACGCGTCAGACCAGCACCCGGATCGATGCCCTGAATTTCGCCCTTCAGCTTTTCCTTCACTTCCGGCTTTTTCAGGTCAGCAATAGAGCTGATTTCACTCTCTGGAATATAATCCGGAACGATCCAGCCAAGCTTCGCGCCTTCATAAAGGGGCCCCAGATTTTCGACCTTGCCCTCGATACGCTTGTAATAATCGGCGTGAGTTTCCGGCAACCAGGCCATCATCATCGCGTCGATATCGCCACGGCTGACGCCCTGATAAAGCGGTGCAACATCCGTCTGCACAAGTTCCACCTTCTGGCCGAGCTTATCCTCGATCAGCTTCTTCGCCAGCTTGGTGACGAACTCGGCGTCGGACCATGGGGCCCAGCCGATCTTCACGGTCTTACCGTCCTGCGCAAAGGCCGCGCCCATTGTCATGGTACCCGCCACCACTGCAGCCAGACCGAAACCTGCAAGTTTCTTCAACATGCCTACTCCTTTTCGAT
>JAEXXS010000161.1 GCA_023451915.1 Pseudomonadota bacterium
CCCCAAACCGGCTATCGCATGAGCCGGGCGCCCCTTCTCAACCTGCCTCAAACCGCCTCGACAAAAACAACCAAAGCCCCAAAAACAAAACCCGCCGAAAATATCGACGGGTTTGTCAGCAGTCTGACGGAGCCTTTGCAGGCTCCGTCTTGCATCCCAAAGGAAAAATCCCGATCAGGCCTTTTTGGCAAGCAGATCGCGGATTTCGGTCAGCAGCACTTCCTCGCGCGGCGCTTCCGGCTCAGGCTTTGCTTCTTCCTTCTTCTTCATGCGATTCATGCCCTTGACGACAAGGAACAGGACCCAGGCGACAATCAGGAAATTGATCAGCAGGGTGATGAAGTTACCATAAGCAACGGTTGCACCGGCTTCACGGGCGGCGGCAAGCGTCGACTTCGGCTCACCGGCAAGCTGGATGAACATGTTCGAGAAATCGACACCGTTGGTAATCAGACCGATGATCGGCATGATGATGTCGTTGACGATGGAAGTGACGAGGCCACCGAAGGCGCCGCCGATGATCACACCGATGGCCAGATCGACCATATTGCCCTTGAGAGCGAATTCCCTGAATTCTTTCAACATTCGTCTGTCTCCCTCACGATTGCAGTCCACATAACCGGGCCGTCGTTGCTGCGGTGCGCTCGTCAATTAATATGGCGTCAGATCACTCCGACGGTGAACGATAGCACCGCTCCTGACAGGGGGAGGCTCGAAGAACGGTTCTATCAAACTTTAATTTTCCTAATTTGTATTCGAAAAACTTCAAAGAAAAGATAAACGCGGATATCGGCGGGTAAAACATCCGGTTTTCATCAATAATCTTGCACGCAGCACATGAAAGTGCTTGCGTCAAACAGAGTTGGATAAACGGAAGAGGAATAAAGCCGCCTATGCAAGGCTGGGGAATCATCGGCGCTGCCTTTCTGTACCTGCTGCTGCTTTTTGCTGTCGCCAGTATCGGTGACCGCCGATCGTCGCGCTGGAACAGTGCCCCGCGTCCCTATGTCTATGCGCTGAGCCTTGCGGTCTATTGCACGTCGTGGACCTTTTTCGGCTCTGTCGGGCTGTCGGCGCAGCGCGGGCTGGAATTTCTCGGCATCTATATCGGGCCGATCCTGGTTTTCACGCTCGGCAACCGGTTGATGCGCCATATCGTGCGGCTGGCCAAGGCGGAGCGCATCACCTCCATCGCCGATTTTCTGGCCGCCCGGTATGGCAAGAGTTTTGGCGTGGCCTCGCTTGCCACCTGTATCGCGGCTGTGGGATCGATCCCCTATATCGCCTTGCAGCTGAAAGCGGTTGCGGGCAGCGTCGGGCTGGTGATGGATCATTATGGCCGTACCGTCGCGCCGCCTGCTTTCATCTTCGGCGATATTTCGCTCGCCGTTGCCGCCGTGCTTGCGGTCTTTGCGATCCTGTTCGGCACGCGCCACACCGATGCGACCGAGCATCAGAACGGTCTCATCCTCGCCATTGCGGTGGAATCGGTCATCAAGCTCTCCGCATTCCTCACCGTCGGCCTCGCCTGCACCTTCTTCCTGTTCGGCTCGCCGTCGCAGCTCATCGACCAGATTTCAAACTCGCCGGAGGCGCTGAAAGCCTTCCACTACGAGACCTCCATCGGCACCTGGATCATTCAAACCGCTCTCAGCGCTGCCGCCATCATCATGCTGCCGCGCCAGTTCCATGTGACGGTGGTCGAAAGCCGCAGCGACAAGGAGCTGCGCACCGCATCGTGGCTGTTCCCCATCTATCTGGTGCTGATCAATATTTTCGTCTTCCCGATTGCCTTGATTGGCGTGATGACGCTCGGCAATACAGTGAGCGGCGATCTTTACGTGCTGGCTTTGCCGCTTGCCGCCGAAGCGCACTGGATGGCCCTCATTGCTTTCCTCGGCGGGTTGTCCGCTGCAACGGCGATGGTGATCGTCGCCTGCGTGGCGCTATCGATCATGATTTCCAACCATCTCGTGCTGCCGCTTTTCATCCGCAGCATGGCCAAGCGCCATCCTGCGGAACAGCCCGACCTCACCAAGGTCATTCTCAATACACGGCGCGTGACGATCATTGCCATTCTGGCGCTTGCCTTCGCCTATTATCGCTTCACCTCCAACAATATCCATCTGGCCTCCATCGGCTTCGTATCGTTTGCGGCGATTGCGCAATTCGTTCCGGCCTTTATCGGTGGCCTGTTCTGGCGCAACGCCAATGGCCGCGGCGCGATGCTTGGCCTATCGGCGGGCTTTCTCGTCTGGGCTTATACGCTGCTTTTGCCCACCATGGCGCCGGAAGACGCCGCCATTTTGCGCGACGGTTTTCTGGGCTTCACGGCGCTGCGCCCGGAAGCGCTATTCGGCACCGATGCGCTGCCGCTGACCAATGGCGTGATCTGGAGCCTCGCCGCCAATACGCTGTTCTATGTTCTGGGCTCGCTGTCACGCGCCTCGACGCCGCTGGAGCGCATTCAGGCCAGCATCTTCCTGCCGCGCTATTTCATCGCCGCGCCGACCCTGAAGCGCTTTCGCACCACCGTCACCGTGGCGGAACTGAAAGCCACCATGGCGCGCTATCTCGGCTCCGAACGTGTCGAGCGCGCCTTCCTGCGGTTTGAAGGGCATCAGCAGCGCAGGCTTGACCCCGGCATGACGGTAGACACGCCCTTGATCCGCTATGCCGAACAGTTGCTCGGCACGGCGGTGGGCACCGCTTCGGCGCGGCTCGTTCTGTCGCTGCTTTTGCAACGCAACGATGCTTCCGGGCGCGATGCGCGCCAGCTTCTTGATGACGCCTCCGCTGCGCTGCAACAAAACCGCGATCTGTTGCAGATCGCGCTCGACCAGATGGAACAGGGCATCACGGTTTTCGACAAGGATTTCCGGCTGGCCTTCTGGAACCGCCAGTTCCGCACCCTGCTCAACCTGCCGGACGAGGTGATGCAGGTGGGCATCCCGGTGTCGGAAATTGTCGAACATCTGATCCGCCGCGAAGACATTGCCTTCAATGCGCGCAACAGCATCATCCATTCGCTGACGGCCAGCCGCAAGCCAGTGCGCCTGAAGATGAAATCGACGGCCAAGACGCTCGAAATCCAGTCCAATCCGATGCCCGATGGCGGCATCGTCGCGACCTATACCGATATCACCGCCGCTGTCGAAGCGGACCTGATGCGCCAGAAGGCCGCCGAAATGCTGGAACAGCGCGTGGCCGACCGCACGGCGGAACTGACCCATGTGAACAAGGAACTGGCGCGCGCGCAGGCCGCCGCCGAAGAGGCGAACCTCGGCAAGACGCGCTTTCTCGCCGCCGCAGGCCACGATATTCTGCAACCGCTCAATGCCGCGCGTCTCTATTCCACCGCGCTGTCGGAAAAACTGGGGCGTTCTGAAACCAGCGAATTTGCCCGCAACATCGATTCCTCGCTGGAAGCAGTGGAAGCCATTCTTGGCATGGTGCTGGATATTTCGCGTCTCGATACAGGCGCACTGAAACCGGAAGTCTCGGTGTTCCGGCTGGACAGGTTGTTGAGCCAGATTGCCACGGATTTCACGCCGCTGGCGCGCAAGAAGGCGCTGAAACTGCGCGTGGTGCCCTCAAGCATCGTGGTGAAAACCGACCGCAACATGCTCCGCCGCCTGATCCAGAATCTTGTTTCCAATTCGATTAAATATAGCCGCAGCGGCGGCATGCTGCTCGGCGTCCGGCGGCGCGGGGCTTATGTCGAATTGCAGGTGCTGGACACCGGCATCGGCATTCCGCAGCACAAGTTGAAGCTCGTCTTCCGCGAATTCACGCGCCTTGATGAAGGCATGCGCGAGGCGGAAGGGTTGGGGCTTGGCCTGTCCATCGTTGACCGCATCGCCCGGCTTTTGGCATTTCCGCTGTCGGTGCGCTCGGTTCAGGGCAAGGGCACCACATTCACCCTGCGCATCCCGGTTTCAAACGAGCCTGTTCCGGCGGAGGAAACCAGGAGCCGTCGCGGCCATGCACGCGCGCTGGAACTGACCGGGCTCGACGTGCTTTGCATCGACAATGATGCCGACATTCTGTCCGGCATGGAAACGCTGCTTTCCGG
>JAEXXS010000163.1 GCA_023451915.1 Pseudomonadota bacterium
TCGCGTTGCAGCACACGCAAAATCCGCTTGTCGATCTCATCGAGCTTCATTGGCCACCGATTTCAATTGCACCCAAACTATTGGCATTTTCTGCCAAATATTGATGCCATATTATAGCCCCCGCAAGGTAATTGCTCAAGATATTGATTAATTTACTGAATATTCCAGACCAGCGCTCTCGCGCCCATTTTCAGCGAAGGTTATGAAGCGGCCTTTCTGCCGTGCAAAGCCTGAAAACCACCGGCAAGGGGCTGCTACAAAGTCAGCCAACGGCTATTTTATGGATATTTCACCGGTCTATGCGCTTCAAGAAACCGGATTCCGCCCCAATCCGGATCGCAGTTCAGAGTTCCGCCGTGGGGCCATTGCCGTGCTGCCGGTTCTGCTGGGCGCTGTTCCCTATGCCATGGTCATGGGGGCACAGGCAGCCCAAAAGGGTCTCAGCCTGTTATCCGTCATGATGATGACGGGACTAAACTTCGCCGGAGGTTCGGAATTCTCGGCAATTCGGCTCTGGACGTCGCCGCCGCATGTGCTGCTCATCGCCGCGATTACCTTTCTGGTCAACAGTCGGCATCTGCTGATGGGGGCTGCCCTCGCGCCTTTCATCCGCCATTTGCCGAAGCGCAAGGCTTTCGCAAGCCTGTTTCTGATGTGCGATGAAAGTTGGGCGCTTGGTCTGGCTGATGCGAAACGCCGCCATTCAAACGGCATAAACCCGGCGCTGAGCCTGAGATTTTATTTGGGCGTTGCCATACCGTTCTATGTGGCATGGCTGTCATCCGCCTCTCTCGGCGCCGCTTTTGGGCCGATGTTGGGAGACCTGCGCCCCTATGGTTTCGACATGGCGTTTCCGGCGGTGTTTCTGGTGCTGCTGGCAGGCATGTGGAAGGGCTTTTCCGCAGCGCGCCCATGGTTCGTCAGCCTTGTCGTCGCTGCCGTTACCTATCTCACCATTCGCGGCGCATGGTATGTCGCCGCTGGCGCATTGTCCGGCCTCGTTGCCGCCTATCTTCTGGCAGGTGAAGAATGATTGACCCACTCGTCGTACTCACCATCATGGCGATGGCCAGTGTTACCTACCTCACCCGCATCGGCGGCTATGTGCTGCTGCGCAATCGCACACTCAGCAAACGGGCCATGGCGGTGATGGAAGCCGCGCCCGGTTGCGTGCTGATATCGGTCATCGCGCCGGATTTCGTCTCCGACAGGCCAGCCGATCTTCTGGCGCTGGCGATCACCGTTCTGGCCGCCACCCGCCTTTCCATGCTGCCGACCGTGATGATCGGCATTGGCTCTGCCGGTCTCTGCCGTTATCTCATCGGATGAGGCCTCTCGGGCAATCATAACGCTGCTTCGCGAGGCGCTTTTACCCTCGCCCCACTTCCTGGCTACCAATTCCATTTATGCCTAAACTATTGGCATTAACTGCCAAATATTGCTGCAATTGACCAATCTTTGCAATCCGATTGCGCATGACATTGGCTATATTGGCGTTCGCTCTCAGTCAAAGATGCTAAAGCATTTCCAGCAAAAGGGCGAAGCGCCTCCGCGGGGAAATCAGTCCACTGGACTGATTTCTGATCCCGCTTCGATACGTCGGATAATGCGTGAAAAAGTGGACAGAGCGGTTCCGTAAAAACGGAAACCGCTCTGGAGTAACAGCCAAGGGGCAGCCGCGAGGCCCGCCAACGGAAATTTTATGGATATTTCACAGGCCTATGCGCCTCAACAAAGCAAATCCGGGCGCAGATCTGAATTCTGGCGGGGTGCTGCCGCCGGGCTGCCGGTTTTGCTGGGCATTATTCCCTATGCTCTGGTTCTGGGCGCGCAGGCGGCACAAAAGGGTCTCAGCCTCGTTGAAGTGCCGCTGATGACCGGCCTGAATTTCGCGGGCGGCTCGGAATTTGCAGCCATTCAGCTCTGGACTTCGCCGCCGCATGTGCTGCTCATTGCCGCGATCACGCTTCTGGTCAACAGCCGCCATCTTTTGATGGGTGCGGCCCTTGCGCCCTTCATCCGTCATCTGCCGAAGCGCAAGGCTTTCGCAAGCCTGTTTCTGATGTGCGATGAAAGCTGGGCGCTCGGCCTTGCCGATGCGAAGCGCCGTCAGGCGAAAGGCGTCAATCCGGCGCTGAGCCTCAAATTCTATGCGGGCGTCGCCATTCCATTCTACCTTGCATGGGTGCTGTTCACCACACTCGGCGCGGCCTTTGGCCCGATGATGGGCGATTTGCGCCCCTATGGTTTCGACATGGCGTTTCCGGCGGTGTTTCTGGTGCTGCTGGCAGGCATGTGGAAGGGCTTTGTCGCCGCGCGCCCGTGGCTGGTCAGCCTTGTCGTCGCCGCCATCA
Source organism: Pseudomonadota bacterium (assembly GCA_023451915.1). The sequence continues at coordinate 2,355 of JAEXXS010000163.1, forward strand.
CCTATCTCACCATTCCCGGCGCATGGTATGTCGCCGCTGGCGCATTGTCCGGCCTCGTTGCCGCCTATCTTCTGGCAGGTGAAGAATGATCGATCCGTTAGCCGTTCTCACTATCGTCCTGATGGCCAGCGTCACCTATCTCACCCGTATCGGCGGTTATGTGCTGCTGCGCAATCGCACGCTCAGCAAGCGCGCGACTGCCGTTATGGAAGCCGCGCCCGGTTGTGTGCTGATTTCGGTCATCGCGCCGGATTTTGTCTCCGACAAACCCGCCGATCTTCTGGCGCTGGCGATCACTATTCTCGCCGCCACGCGCTTTTCCATGCTGCCGACCGTCATCATCGGCATAAGCGCTGCCGGTCTTTGCCGCTACCTCATCGGGTAGCGACAACGCCGTTCAGTGCAGGTGCTGCAACTTGTCGGGATTGCGGACGACATAGATCGCCGCAATCTTTCCATCTTCGATATCGAGCGCCGTGGTCTGGATCTGGCCATCCGATTCCAGCGAGATGAAGCCCGGCAGACCATTGATGAAGGTGGTGCGCAACAGCTTCGAACCATTGGCCCTGAAATAGCCGGCGAGCTTCTCGTGAATGTCCATAACATCGGTAAAACCGAAAATCGGCTTCGGAAAGGCGGGGCGTTTTCCGCCGCCATCCGCATGCATATGCACATCGGCGGCCAGCATGGTGCCGAGCGCATTCATATCGCCGCTGCGTGAAGCGGTGAAGAAAGCCTGCG
>JAEXXS010000263.1 GCA_023451915.1 Pseudomonadota bacterium
GGACTGCTTCCGCCTGCATGAAGCCGACGCGCTCATTGTCGAACGAGATGTAGGCATCGATATCGGCATTGAGGATCAGGCGGTCATAGGACAAAACCTTGATACCGGATGCCTTGGCATCGGCGACAACCGCATCAAAAACCTTTGAGTTCATCGGCACGATGACAATAGCGTCGACGCCCTGTGCAATCAGGTTTTCAACCTGCTTGACCTGCTTTTCTTCGTTACCGTCAGCCGACTGCACATTGACCTTGGCGCCCAGCTTTTCGGCCGCTTCAATGAAATAGTCGCGGTCACGCGCCCAGCGCTCAACACGAAGATCGTCAATGGAAAAACCGATGACCGGATTTTCCGGTGAAGCATAGACCGGCGTGGCCGCCATGGCGCCAATGCCCAAAGCCGCGGCAACCAGCGCGCCGGTCAGAAAATTACGACGTTTCATGCACATCTCCTCCAAACAACACCGGCTTGCTAACCGGTTGATACCAAACCGCGCCCCCGAACGTATTCCGCCCCCGGAGTTCGGCACGACAAAACAGCCCACTTTGGAGCTGCTTATTCTTGAATGGCTGATCCTCCCAAAGGCGTTCTGCGCCAAGATCACCCCGTCGGACAGTATGCAAACGACATACCGCCCTATCCTCAGGAACCATTGATACGTGAAGAAAGATGAATAGCAAGCACTTTTTGATTTACGTACCTCATTTCGATCCTGCGACCTCAATCGAGGCGTCGCGGCGTACCTGCGTTTGCTTCCATTGCGTGAACACGACAGAGCCGATTGTCCGAAACTTGACAACACGTCTATAAGTTCAGCTGAATTCGCTTCAGACAAGATTTAAGACGGTGAGTGATGAAAGCAGCAATCGAGCAACTCTTTCCCGGTTTCGAAATGCACTCTGTCGAAACGAACGATGTTCGGTTCTCCGTCATGGCGGGCGGCAAAGGCGTGCCTGTTCTGCTGTTGCATGGTTATCCGGAAACCATGGCGGCCTGGCATCGAATCGCACCGGAGCTCGCGCAATCCTGCGCCGTCATTGTCCCCGATCTGCCAGGCTATGGACGCAGTCGCATCACTTCCAATCCCGCTGGCGCAGGTTCCAAGCGGCGCATGGCTGCAAGTCTGGTGGAGTTGATGCAAGCGCTTGGCCACGACCGGTTCGTGGTGATCGGGCATGATCGCGGCGGCCGGGTCGCTTATCGTATGGCGCTGGATCATCCAGACAAGGTGCTTGGGCTCGCCTCCGTTACGGTCGTGCCGACAGCGGAAATGTGGGAAGGCGCGAGCAAGGCCTTCGGTATGGGCGCTTGGCACTGGTTTATGCTGGCCCAGCCGGAGCCGCTGCCGGAAATGCTCTTGTCCGGCAATCCACGGTTCATGATCGATATGACCTTGCAGAAGATGGCGCTTGGTCTCGACAAACTGCATCCGCTTGCACTTGCAGATTACCGGGAAGCGTTTGAAAGCGCCGAAGTCAGACATTGGATATGCGAGGATTATCGCGCTGGAGCTGGCGCGGACGAAACCGACGATCTTGCGGATCGCGCTGAAGGACGGCGCATTCATGTGCCGGTTCTGGTTTTCTGGGAGGAGGGCCGACGCTATGGCGGCGGGCGTGAACCACTCAGTATCTGGGCGGATTGGGCTAGCGATATTGACGGGGAAGGACTGGCCGGCGGTCACCTGCTGCCCGAAACCGCAGCCGGTCCCATATTGGCGCGCCTAGCCCCCTTTCTCCGTAAAATCGATGCCGGTATATCGAATATAGAGAAGGAAATGGGTCGTTAATCTTATTGAAAATCCCGCCCCATGGCTTTATGCGAAAGCAATCTTCCATATTTTCCCATGGTAGAGACGTAATGAAATTGTGTTTGCCGGGCTTCCGAGGAAATCTATTGCGCCGGACCGACACCTGCATCGGAGGAGAGCCAGAATGGATTTCACGCTGACACGCCGTCAGACCTTGATGGGACTTGGTGCATTTGGCATCACTACGGCTTTTGGCTCCCCTGCTCGCGCGGCGACGCGAAACCTGGCTGTGCTCCATCTGGCAAGCCATGCGCCAAGCTATATCGCGCATGAGCGTGGCTATTTCAAAGATGCGGGCCTCGATATCGAGTTGAAGTTCTTCGAAGCCGCACAGCCTATGGCTGTCGCCATCGCATCAGGCGATGCCGATTTCGGTGTGACAGCAATGAGTGGCGGTCTGATCAGCCTAGCCGACAAAGGCGCGATCAAGGTGATCGGTGGCGCGCTTGCAGAAGAAAAAGGCATTGTCGGCAATGTCATTCTGGCCTCCAACAAGGCCTATGAAGGTGGGCTGAATGATCCGTCCAAGCTGGCAGGACACAGCTTCGGCATCACCACGGCGGGATCCTCATTCCATTTCATGGCGCACAAAATCGCCAAGGCCAACAATATTCCGCTTTCTGAAATCCAACTCCGCCCATTGCAGAAACTCGGCGCTGTTGTTGGCGCTCTCTCGACCGGCCAGATCGATTCCTGGGCGATCCAGCCCAATATCGCCAAAAAGCTCGTCCGCGAAGGCGCTGCAAAGCAAATCGGCCTCGTCTCCGATTATGCGCCGGATTATCAAGTCACAACAGCATTTACGTCTACCAAGAATGCGCATGACGAGCGCGCTATGACAGAAGCTTTTGTCAAAGCCTATTCCAAGGCAATCGATGATTATAATGCAGCCTTTGTGGACAATACCGCAGACGACGCGGCGCGCGACGATATTGCAAAGATCGTGCACAAGTATGTCGAAAGCGACAGCCCATTCGAGACGGCAAAGCAGAACCTGATCGATGGCGCGATGCGCATCAACAAGGGGCTGGCTCTGTCCCTCAATAGTTGTGTCGAGCAACTCGATTGGTTCCGGTCTGAAGGCATGGTCAAGGAAGCCGTCACGCAGGAAAAGCTGTTCGACACCTCCTACGTCAAGACAATCTAATCAAGCCAAGACTGAACATTCCGTGCCCGGCGGTTTTCCCGGGCATCTATCCCCTGGACAGTCATCTCAAACCGGGTTGTCATTGTCGGAAGCTGACTTCCGACTGGAGTTGAAATGGATTTGCAGCTTAGGTACGTCAGCCATGCGTATGGTCCCGTCGAAGTTCTGAAAGATATCTCACTCACCATCCCGCAAGGGCAGATTGTCTGCCTGATCGGTCCTTCCGGCTGCGGAAAGTCTACGCTCCTGCGTTTTCTGGGCGGGCTTGAACGACCATCTTCCGGTGAGGTGCTGCAGATCGGCGCGCCGCCGAAAGGATCACTCAATCCTCTCACCTATGTTTTCCAGCATTTTGCGCTGCTGCCGTGGCGCACCGTGGAAGGAAACATCAAGCTTGTGCTGGAGGGCCATGGGCTTGGCCGGACGGAGATGAATCAAATCGTCACCAACGTGCTGGAACGCACCCGGCTTTCAGATTTCCGACAGGCTCTACCAAAGCAATTGTCAGGCGGCATGCGTCAGCGTGTGGCGATAGCGCGCGCCTTGTCGGTGCGTCCCGCCGTCATGCTGATGGATGAACCCCTGTCGGCGCTCGATAGCCAGACACGGGAACTGCTGATGGACGATCTAATTGCGCTGTGGACGCGCCAGCCATTCACATCAGTCTATGTTACGCACAATCTCAACGAGGCGGTGCGGCTCGGTCATCGGGTCGTCGTGCTTTCGCGAAGGCCGGGCCGGATCAGGGAAATTGTCGATATCGATATTCCTCTTTCCGAGCGTCATCTTGGCGATCCCGTTCTTGAAGATAAGCAGAAACAGCTTTGGGAGCTGATGCGGGCGGAAGCACAGGCGGCAGATCAGGAGTTGATCAATGGTTGAGATCGCAGAGATGAAGCAGCCTGACCAGGATGTTCGCCCCGTTCCCTTCAGGGGTGGCGGCTTCGCACCCCAGCCGGTTCGCCATATGGCCTTGATCCTGTTCGTAGCGCTGCTGGCTCTCGCGGAAATCGGGACGCGCAGCGGCTTCATTTCCAACCTGACATTGCCGCGCCCGTCCGCCGTGCTCGAAACCTTCGTCCAGCTGTGGCAGACCGGCTTGTTATGGCAGCATCTGCTGCCGTCGCTGCGGCGGCTTGTTGTCGGGGCCAGCCTTGGCATTGCGGTCGGTGTCGGTCTCGGCGTCATGATCGGCTTGTTCAGCTATATACGCGCCGGTCTGGTGCCGCTCGTCGCAGCCCTCTTCCCGATCCCCAAGATCGCGCTCCTGCCACTCTTCGTAATCTGGTTCGGCATCGACGAAATGTCGAAATATATGCTCATTGCCTTCGGCACCTTTACACCCACTGTCGTCGCCACTTATGGGGCGGTTGATAATGTGGATCGTTCGCTTGTGCGCATGGGTCAGAGCTTCGGTCTCGGATGGTGGTCCATCGTGCGCAAGATCATCCTGCCTGGGGCCTTTCCGGCAATCTTGTCGGGATTGCGGGTGTCGATCTCCATCGCCATCATTCTTTTGGTCGCGGCTGAAATGCTCGGTGCCCAGTTCGGCGTCGGTTCCTATATTCTTGAAGCCGGATCGCTTTACGATCTTGAAAAGCTATTTGCGGGCGTCACGATCCTGTCGGCGATGGGGCTGATCGTCAATTTCATCATCGGGCAGATCGAGAAGCGCTTCCTGACCTGGCGGGGCTGATCCAGGTGATGTTCTCACCTGCTTGGTAATGCGACGTCATCAATTTTTTGAAGGCAAGCCAAGGAGTTGACGAACGCCATCCTTTGAGAAAGGTTGGGCCAATTGTGCAAAAAAGCCCTTTGCGACATGCCCATTGATGCCGATATCTGTCGAAGAGGATCGATCCGGATTAAGATAGGTCCGGAAAATCAGGTCGAACAAGACTATGTTCTCGCCGTAATTTGTATTTCCTTCACGAATATCCTTTGAATGGTGCCAGCGATGGAGCCGGGGCGTGCTAAACACATAGTCAAATATTCCCGTGCGCATGTCGACATTGCAATGGGTGAGAATGCCTGCAAAGGCAGTAACGGCACCTAGCCACCAAAAGATATGCAGCGGTGCGCCCAAAAAATAAAGCGGAGCCTGGCTCAGCGCTATCTTGAAAAGGGAGTCCATGACATGAAACCGCCCGGTATTGACCACCCAAAGCCGGGTTACAGAATGATGCAATGCGTGGAAACGCCAGAAGAATAAACGTTCGTGCGCAATGCGATGCGACCAGTACAGGCCGAACTCTGCAATGACAACCGCCAGCGTCACCTGTAGAACGAATGGCAATGTGGATGGCCAAAAACTGAACTGAAGCCCAGCCAACGGCTGCAGGAAACCGGCAACAATCATGGGGAAGAGTGCCGCAGCAAGCGCGGCTGTTTGAACGAGCCCCTTGGTCAACAGCGTATGGGCGATATCATTGAAGGCTTCGCCATCCGCCTCGAGCCAGCGGCCCTCATACGGAATGATGCGTTCCATGATAAACAGCGTAGCGACAGCGATGGCATACACAATGGTGAACAATGCCATAGGATAATCGCTGTCGAAGGCGAACTTGGCGCCAACCAGCCCGGAGAACAACACCAATGGCCATCCGCAATATCGGAGAGCCCATCTGAATGGCTCAAAGTTCAATGTCACTTTGAAGCTCCTATCTCTATGAACTTCTAATCTTTTCTGCGTACGAATCTAAGTATAACGTAAAGGGCGGACAAATAGGAACAGGTATGTCATTGGCTTGAGACTCAAGCTTTACCTCCAGTTTTCAGCTGAGTCTATAATTTCTAATTTGGCCTCAAACGGCTTAGTTTTACGCCTAGGCGGGAAATCAATCCACTGGCCTGATTTCTGATCCCGCTTCGATGCGTCGGATAATGCGTCAAAGCAAATAGATAGAGCGGTTCACGTTTCCGTTTCAACCGGAACCGCTCTCGCTTTCGTTCATCGAAATCAAGAACTGCTTCTGCGGAACACCCATGCTGGGCTGCCATTCCAGAAGCCATGTCTGGGAATAGACGCCATTCTCCACGAAGGGGTCTCTTGCATTGAATGCCTGCAACTCTTTCAAAGATTCCACGCGGGCGACAAGAAGCGCGGCTGCGGTGGCAGGGTCCCCTTCATAAAAGGCGGGGCCCGAACTGATGACTTCGAACGGTGCGCTGCGGATATGTTCCTTGTGGCTTTTATGGAACCGTTCCCGCTCGACAGTTTTTAGGGGATTTGAAACGGCAAATCGAATTACGATCATTCGAGGTTTCCTGAAGGTACGAGGATGAAATCAAACTCGGACTGCCACATCGCGTCGCCGCTCT